>CAYVXC010000265.1:0-1517 GCA_964454925.1 uncultured Bacteroides sp. | reverse complement strand
AAAGAACGATTGCTATTGCTACCGTGCCGAGAAATTCGCTCATCGGGTGGGCGAGTTGCTGGCGACGCTGGACATTGTTCGAGAGCCGGTAGAAATCCTGGTTTTCTTTTCTAAACCGTGAGATGGCCTTGTTTTCGGCGTTGAAAGCCTTGATGATACGCAGGCCGCCGAGTGTTTCTTCAATATTCGACATCAGTACGCCCCACTGGTTTTGGGCGGCAAGTGATTTGCGTTTCAGCCTTTTGCCGACTTTCCCCATAAAATAACCGGCGATTGGGAGAAGGACAAGGACAAAAAGCGTCAGTTGCCAGGAAACGGCAAACATCATCACCAGGCAGACAATTATCATGACCGGATTCTTGAACATCATGTCGAGCGAAGCCATGACTGAGTTCTCGATTTCAGCAACGTCGCCTGTCATTCGTGCCATTACGTCTCCTTTTCGTTCGGTCGTGAAAAATCCGATAGGGAGAGCTGTGATTTTATCGTAGACATGGTTACGGATGTCGCGCACGACACCCGAACGGAGCGGAATGATGAAGTAGCTTGCGAGATAGGCCGACCCGGTCTTGAGGGCGGTCATGATGATCAACGCCACCGCCAGCCCGGCGAGAGTCCACGATGAACCCCACGTCTCGATGGCCTGTTGGACGGTATAATAGAAATCGTTGACCACTACGTCCTTGAGCGATCCTTCTCCGAGAGCCATGTAGCTGTAGTGGACCTGATTGACACCGAAAAGCATTTCCAGTATCGGAATTATCAGAGCAAAGGAAAAGAGCGTCAGAAACGCCGAAAGGATATTGAATATGATATTCAATATCAGGTATTTCTTGTAAGGCGGGACAAATCGCCTCAGGAGTGTCATAAAGTCTTTCATAATTACTTGCAAAGGTACGAAAAAAACACAAAAAAACGGTCGGGCAACAGCTCTAAGTCTGAATTTGCCCGACCGTTATGTGAAATTTGTCGTTAGACTCTTATTTCTTGACGAGAGATTTGCCTTTTGCGATAGCTTCCTGATTCAGAGGAATCAGATGATGGTGTCGTTCGGGGAGAGTTTTCTTGAGACCCTTGATGACCGCTTCGTCGGGGACGACAGGTGTGGCGGCCAAAAGAGCGCCAAGCAGAATCATGTTGTAGGTCTTCGAGTTACCCATTTCTATGGCGGCTTGGGTTGCATCGACCGGGATGACGGTGATGTCTGTACGTGTCGGCGCATGATGGATGCCGTAGGGATCATATATCAGCAGTCCGCCGGGTTTGACTTTAGATTCAAATTTGTCGAGACTCTGCTGGTTGAGGATTACCGCGGTATCATATTTGTCGACGATAGGCGACGAAATCGGTTTGTCGCTCACGATGACGGTGACATTGGCGGTTCCTCCGCGCTGTTCGGGACCGTAAGCCGGCATCCAGGTGACTTCGCGGTTATCCATAAGACCGGCGTAGGCGAGAATCTTACCCATCGAGAGGACACCCTGTCCACCGAAACCGGCGATGATTATTTCTTCTTT
>CAYVXC010000264.1:0-1531 GCA_964454925.1 uncultured Bacteroides sp. | reverse complement strand
CGTCGATAGCTACATCACTGTCCCGGCACTCGGTCGCTCCGCTCCCGTCATGCCGGGTTCGTGACAACCGCGTCGGCAAGCCGACTCCCTCGGCGTACATCCGTCATGCATGGCCCTTATGTCACTTCTGTATCCCAGGAGACGACTGCGTACATCCGTCATGCGTTATACTCTACCCGTGTGTGTCTTCTGTCCGGGGGGCCGCGGGGGAGGGGAATGGGGTGGTTTTAGCCTCGATAACAATTTTTTAGACAGATAATTGGTGAAAAATTTCGTTATTTCACATTTTTTTGCTTACTTTGCACCGCGAAATAGTCCGAATCAAGTTTTCAATAGAATATAATAAACTAAAAATTAAACCACTATGTCTGAAATTGCAGATCGCGTAAAAGCTATCATCGTAGACAAACTTGGCGTTGAAGAAGGCCAGGTTACCGAAACCGCCGTATTCACCACCGACCTCGGCGCTGATTCACTCGACACCGTCGACCTGATCATGGAATTCGAAAAAGAATTCGACATCAAGATCCCCGATGAAAAAGCCGAAGGCATCAAGACCGTTGGCGACGCCATCGCTTTCATCGAAGCTAACAAATAAGTTTAGACTCCGGTAATGTCTCGGGCCCGGCGGGTGTCACGGTCGAACGACGGCGACACATCGCGGCCCAACTTTCAAATAAAGGAATAAAAGAGGCTGGAGTTGCGCCGATGGTGTGTCAGCCTCTTTTCCTTTTTTACAGAACGCGGCGGCCGGGTCGTCCGGCCAAAAGCGCCCACAAAATTATGGATCTGAATGTCGGCACGGATGCATAAAAACGGCATCAGCGAAAGACGATTCAAGGTTCTTTTCTCCTCTCTCCCTTTTTAACGCAGAATATTCATCTCCACGATATAAATTTACTAAATTGTTTTAGTATGGAACTTAAAAGAGTAGTTGTGACCGGCCTCGGCGCAATCACCCCGCTGGGTAATGATGTCGAAACGACCTGGACCAACGCCAAGAACGGCGTCAGCGGAGCCGGTCCGATCACCCATTTCGATGCGTCTCAGTTCAAGACCCAGTTTGCATGCGAAGTCAAGAACTTTGACGGCAATGAGCATTTTGACCGCAAGAAAATCCGTCAGCTCGACCTGTATGCCCAGTATGCAATGGTCGCTGCCCGTCAGGCTGTCAAGGATGCCGGTCTCGAAGAAGATCCCAACCTGAACAAGAACCGGGTAGGCGTCATTGTAGCCGCCGGTATCGGTGGTCTGCACACCTTCGAGGAAGAAGCAGGCTATTATGCGCTTCACGAGGAATCGGGACCCAAATATAATCCGTTCTTTATCCCGAAGATGATTGCCGACATCGCTTCGGGTCACATCTCGATGGAATATGGCTACCACGGCCCGAACTATGGCGTGGTTTCGGCTTGTGCTTCGTCGAACAACGCTATTATCGACGCGTTCAACCTGATTCGTCTCGGGAAAGCCGATGCCGACCTATCAACTACGAGTATTTCGAAGGAGCAGACACCCCAAGCAGCATCAA
>CAYVXC010000263.1:0-1540 GCA_964454925.1 uncultured Bacteroides sp. | reverse complement strand
GAAGCAGGAGAAGAAATCAACGTAGACCTAAGCGATTCAATTGGACTATTTTACTGCCCTAAAGAAGACTATAACTGGATATTTGTTATATATTCCTTTAAATATATCGATGGAAATATAAAAATAATGGAACCAGGAAAATGCCAAGAATATAAATTCTTTAATTATGAAGAAGCACTTAACTCACAACAAGTAAGTGAAAGTTGCAAATTCCTAATTGATAGCATCCAAAAAAACTACAAGCAAAAATAAAAAAGCCACTAGGCTTTTTCTTTATTATTGAGAATTTTTAACATACTGTTTAGGAGGTGAATTCTTCGCTTCAAACTCTTTTAAATAAGCTTTTCGTTCTTCACTCATTTTAAAAACTTCGACTTTAAGTTCTACTAACTCATCATCAGTTAAGGTATATGCATCATCCATTTGCCCATGTGCATCCACAACATCTTTATGTGCTTGATAATATTCATATTTTCTAAGTTTTATCCATTTTTCTCTAAACTCATCACTAGGTCTTTCAGGTAAAGCACGAGGAGCCTTATTTTGATTAGGAAAAAGTTCAGAACTTTCTGTACAACCACCTAAAGAAAAATCAGCATATAAAAAAGTAGGCTCAAATCTATTCATAAAAGTAGCATTCATAATTGAATCGCGCCACATATCTGCATTTCTCTCAATTCCTTTTTCTATCGCATCATGATTCATTCCAATCGCTTCCAATGTATCGACAATACCTTTTCTAAAACCAATGTCATAATCCTCATCAAAACTAAGAAAATCTCCACCAAACTCATCAGAAACAATCCAGTTATCCCCACCAGACGTCATCCAATTAATTTGCCATCTAACAACCTCTTGCTCATAATTATCACGACATTTTCTAAAATATTCAGAATTTTTAACATACTTTATAATTCTTCCAAGACTTATAAAATATAAATTACTATTCTGTCTCAAAAGTTTTGCCATCCAAACATCATCCCTCATATTACAAGGAAGATAACAAACACCAAGAATAGTAGGTCTATCAAAACAATCACTTCCCCAAGAACCACTCTTAGGAAAAACTTTCGCAGTAGCTTGGTCAAGTATACTATCAACATCAACTAAGTCACATGCATCTATTGAATTATCATGACAAGCCTCATCATATGAATTATTATTGTTAATTTCAATGTACTTTTTAAGTATATCCTTACTATCTAACATTAATGGACTACCATCTGGATTATGAGTACCAAGAGGAGAATAAAATTTAGATAAAGGCACTATATCAGAAGAAGACTGGGCTTCTACCTTATCGCCAGTTAACACCTCAAAATATCCTTTGCGAATAACTCCCTTCTTACAAATAAGTTGATGACAAGAGCCATCCTTTGTAATACTAATTACTACTAAATCATAAACACTAATTTTCTTCATAACATCACCTGCCCTTATTTTAACACAAATAAACATTAAACTATACAACTATTTTTATTGTAAATGAAAAAGTAGATGATATAATTGAAATAGGGGATGTACTATGAGAGAATATATA
>CAYVXC010000262.1:0-1570 GCA_964454925.1 uncultured Bacteroides sp. | reverse complement strand
GCGATGTCAGGCCGTTGGCGGATAGCTTTCCAAGCGTATTCGCGCCACGGGTCGGCTTCGTCAACGAAGAAATCGGTCGACAGTCCGACGTAAAGCTGCATCCCCGATTTCAGCTTAAAGTTGCCGTGGCGGTCACGGCGCAGAGGCAGGTCGAAATTCGCTGTACGGACAACGTGCGAAGTATCGATTCCCCGCTTTCGGTCGAGGAAGTACATATAACAGTTTTCGCATCCTTCGCTGATTTTGTGACAGCCGTGCCAGGGATTCCAGATTATCATTCGTATGGTTTATACTGCAAAAATACAAATTAATAAGTTTACAGCAAAACCATCCCCGTGTTAAACCAGACTGACAATAATCAGGACCACGCCGATCAGAAGCAGAACGAGGCTGATAACCGACCAGCTTTTCAGGCGGTTTCCCTGAACGATAGCTGACAGGGAAGGATGTTCGATACCGACTGTTTTGGGAAGGCTTTTGAGTTTTACACGAGTGTAGAGGCTTACGACAAGACCGAAAACGGCCATAATGATTCCGAGATAAAGCATTGTGTTCATAGTCTGTGTGTTTTTATGTTTAGATCTTTATATAAAAACAAGTCTAAACATCTGACGGTTCAGAACTCGTAGTCCCGGAGCGCCTGAAGAAGATAAGGACGGAGATTGATGAAGCGGGCTGCCGGGGTACGTGCCGCTACAATTCCGGCTCCGCTCGACGTATTGCTATAACCCCAGACCGCATCTGTCAGGCCTACATTGCTCAGGTCGCCGAGCATTCCTCCGTCAGTTTGCCATGAATAGTTTGCCCAGTTGTAGTAGCTTTCAGAAACCGATTCGATAATTACGTTGATACTCATGTCGAGATATTTTTCGAGTTCGGCTTTTATCGCTTCGAGATCGGGTTCTTCGAGTTCCGTATCCGCGTCTCCTTTGAAAGGACGCCTTTGGGTTACGCTTATATTAGAATTACTGAATCTCAGGTGAAGGGTATAACTACCCGATTCGAAACGACGGTCGGTAAAGAAATTGAAGCCATAGGCCGGACCATTGAGTGCGTCGAGCGGATCCAGATGTTCTGAAAATATCGGCTCAATCTCATAATTCAGGCTACCGAGACCCATTGATATATTAATTGAGTCATTGTCAGTCGCGATGTCCGGCTCATAGTAAGCCTTAGTGTTTGCTCGGAAATAGTTTCGTCCGGGTCCGGGATCACTAACTATCAGATCGAGAGCTATGGAATAGGTGAAATCGACATGAGTAACCTCGACAGGATCAGTGGCAGGTTCGGGATCCCAGGGCTGGTGAAATTCAACCCAGTGGCCGATTCCTGTACGAGTTACCACAACGCTTACGTTTTCATCCTTGAGAGGAGTCGAAACGGGTACTTCGACTTCGGCAGCCGAAGAACCATAACGCTGACTTACAGCCTCGATTCTTATACGGTCACCCGGCTTCGGAAGATAACCGTCATTAGTTTTTTCTCCGTTGACAAATATTGATACTATCGCATCATCGACCGTATGATTGATTTCTCCGGCAACGTCGGTATAAGTCCAGGTGTGTGTCAC
>CAYVXC010000261.1:0-1595 GCA_964454925.1 uncultured Bacteroides sp. | reverse complement strand
TTGAAGACATCTGGCCCGACTACCCCTCAAAAGAAGACTTCTTCTTCAACGAGGACGAGTATTAAACTTTTGAGTAAGGATAAAGCTAACCATCAGCCATGTAAACCGACGGTTTACATGGCTGATGGTTTTGTGGGATTTATGATGTGCGGGAGATTAGTGTTGGACCCAGAGGAGTTTGTCGGTGTCGTAGCCGCGACGTTGCGCTTCGGCAAGGATTCGGGCTTTGGTCTCATCGGAGAGGCGGGGCGTGCGGGATAGAATCCACAGATATTTATCGCTTCCGCTGCCTATGAGGGCATACTGATAATCTTTATCTAACATCAGAACCCGGTAGTCGGAATAAAATGGTCCCCAGAAAGATACGCGCAAGAGCCCGGGAACGTCTGTCACCTTGGCAATTCCCTTCGCTTCCGACTTTCGCCCGTTTTTCATCCCTGTGTTCCGTACATCAACTTTTCCGTCTTCGCGAAGAATATATGCGGCTCGGGTATGATCCATCCCTCGTTCAAACCTGTGATCAAAGCGTGCGACTTCATACCAGTTACCCAAAAAGCGATTAAGATCAAAGTCATTTACTACGGAGTTGTCAATGGTCCGTTTTCTGCATCCTACCAATTGGCAAAGCAGCACGGATAAGGTGTTTTTCTTTTTCATGTTGCTTAAAAATTATGATATGAGAACAAGGATGCATTATAAACAACTCTATGCCCTAAAAAGTAACTGACAAGGATTTTTTTAACGACTTTTATTATTCGAGGTTCCGGAGGCGTTAGGTTGACGGGGAGATATATGAGACAACCCGGGGCCACCGGGAGGATTGATTATTGTCGAAGCGCATAACCGAGAACCATTTCACCGATTGATGCGTTATGAAAATAAAAAACTTTATCATGACAAGAAAAGAACTCACTGACGTTATCGCCTCCAAAGTAGCCGAAGTCATCAACAATCCCGGATTCTGGGGGGAAGATCCTCAGTTAAGCATAATTCCAACAACTCTTTTAGTCGATATTGAGCGCCATAAAGATGCTGACCGCGCAATCGCATTCAGCGACTACGCAATTGAAGCCGACGCCGTGGAAGACGGAGACTATTCTGAAGATGCAGCCGATTTCCAGTCAGCTTCCGACCCCGATCTGTACCCGATCGGCACATTGATTGACTATCCCAACAAAAAGCCAGATTTACAAAAAATCAGCAAACTGGTTGAACAGTATATCCCTCAGCAGGAAGAAAACCTCTATGCCGAATAGGTCAAAACGGGGAGTTCAGCGACCTTGTTTGAGATCATACTGACAAAGAAACATGAACAACCCATTTGAATACGCGCCTGACGCGGCTTGTGACGAAGCGTTCAGGCAATTGATTATCAGGCTCGATACTCTGAAAAAGAGTGATCGGCCTGATGACATTTATTTCTGTCGAGAACTCGAGGGCGGGAAGATGATTGGTGTACTCATTGCCGTGGACGGCACGGGGGTGAGACAAACTCTGTATGCGTTCTCGGGACAGATTGGCGAACGAGGATTCCACCGGGACGGTTTTGTGGGACCTGTATTCGATTACCTCCAACCCGACGGCTATTTCAAGAC
>CAYVXC010000260.1:0-1604 GCA_964454925.1 uncultured Bacteroides sp. | reverse complement strand
ACAAGTTCGACGAACTGACCGATCATTTTCTTGTCGCGCTCCGGAATCTGAAGAATGCAGGGGCGGATTTCGCGGCGCTGACAGCCAACACGGCTCACATTGTCTTTGATACGCTGAAAGAGAAGTCACCGCTTCCGTTGGTCAGCATCGTAGAGTCGACATGCCGGGAGGCGAAGAAGCGCGGAATCAAGCGCGTCGCGTTACTCGGTACATGTTTCACAATGGAGCGGGATTTCTATAAAAAGCCTTTTGAACGAGAGGGAATCGCTGTCATCATTCCCGACGAGAAAGAGCGGAGTTATATCGACGACCGAATAACGTCCGAACTCGAATATGGCATTGTCACTGACGAAACACGTCAACGATTCGTGGAAATCATCGGCCGCATGGGCTCGGAAGATGGTGCTGAGGCTGTCATTCTGGGTTGTACCGAACTTCCGTTGCTGCTAAATGACGAGGTCAGTCCGCTTCCGTGTCTTGACACGGTCAAGATCCATTCAGACGATCTTGTCAACCTGATCCTGGGCTGAAGTGTCTTTAAGGGTAATCGTTACCGGGCAGTGGTCGCTACCGGTCAGTTCGTCAAGGATTTCGGCATCGGTCAGCCGGTCGACCAGTCTTTGCGAGATAAGGAAATAATCGATACGCCACCCGATGTTTTTAGCGCGTGCGCTGAAACGGTAGCTCCACCATGAATATCCGATCCGGTCGGGATGGAGATGGCGGTATGTGTCGACGAATCCTGCATCAAGCAGTCGAGTCATAGCCGAACGTTCGCTATCGGTGAAGCCCGGATTGTTTCGGTTGGTCTTCGGATTTTTCAGGTCGATCTCTTCGTGGGCCACGTTCAGGTCTCCACAGATTACGACGGGCTTTGTCCGATCGAGACCGGTTACATAGTCGAGGAAATCATCTTCCCACTTCATCCGGTAGTCGAGTCGTGCAAGTTCGGTCTGGGAATTGGGTGTATAGACGTTGACGAGGTAGAAGCCGGGATATTCGACTGTTACTATCCGCCCTTCGTGGTCGTGTTCGTCAAGTTCCATACCGCGGGTAACGTTTACGGGAATCGGACGGGTGTAAACGGCTGTCCCCGAGTAGCCCTTCTTGTCTGCATAGTTCCAGAACGACCGATAGCCTTCGAACTCAAGATCGAGCTGATTTTCGCTCAGTTTTGTTTCCTGAAGACAGAAAACATCGGCGTCAAGCTGTTTGAAAACGTCGGCGAAACCTTTTTTTACGATGGCTCTCAGGCCGTTTACATTCCAGGAGATAAGTTTCATAGGAGTGGTGTTAGAGATGGATGCGGCGCCAGATGAATCGGGGAATACGTCGCCATAGAGCGCCAAGAATCGCCCAGCGACTATCGATGGTGGCAATTCTCCGGCCTCGAAGGATTGCGCGTTCAATTAGCGGGGCGGCGTGATTGACCGACATCAACATCGGGTATCGGCGGGTGTCGGTCGCAAGTAGCGGAGTATCAATGAATCCGGGCCTGATGTCAGTGAACTTAATTTTCAATTTTTGCTGACGCGCAAGCTGGTCGAGAGCTTCGATCAGATTCCATTGATAGCGTTTGGAGGCGCTGTAAGTCGCCGATACAC
>CAYVXC010000259.1:0-1643 GCA_964454925.1 uncultured Bacteroides sp. | reverse complement strand
CGTCACCGATAACTATTCCACCCTGGTCCTGGAAACGACATCCGGAGTTGACGAACACCCGTTTGCCGAACACCGTGTTTTTCCCACAATCGGTATAGAACGGTGGAAAAAGCCCGAACGAACCGTCGACCCGGCGGCCCGTCAGTTCTGACATCAGGGCTATGATTTCTTCGTGGTTATGATAAGCGTTATTTAGCTCCATGGTAATTCTCAGGGCCTCCTGACTAAGGCGATGCATGGCCTGATGAGCCTCAGACCCGGCGACCACTTCGGCCCCCGAGTCCATTTCTTGTATAAATTCTTCTGTGGTCATTTTTTCAGATGTAATTTCTTGGGCGTAAAGTTAAACAAAATCAAGAGAAAGAGGGCAACCCGAAACACAGAGATTTGTACCAAAAACGCCAGGAAGGGCAACAAAGACCGGCACCCGCGGAGGAAATCGGGGATGCCGGTCTTTAAAGTTATGTATAATCAAAGTTAGTTTTTAGCCTCGGCTGCCCGCCAATCGTCACGAGCTTTTTCGAGTTTCTCCATGAACTTGGTCAGACGTTCTCTCTGGGCCGGAGTGAAGTCCTCGCTTGTTCCGAAAGAGTATTCGCGGTTCTGCATATATCCGATCGGGTCATCGTCGCTATATCCGTCACCGGGATGAAGGATACCATCAATTTTGTTGTAGCGGGCGAATGCTTCGGGATTATCCATACCTGATTTACCGGGAGCGAACTGATAGCGAAGCATTTCTTCCTGATAGATTTCCCAGGCCTGGATGAGCATATCTTTATCTTTGAGAGCTTTCTTTGGATCGAAGTTTTTAACGAACTCGTCGTTCTCAACGGGATCGTGCACACACTCGTAGGTCACGCCATACTCGCTGAGAGTCTTCGACAGTCCGCTGCCATCGAGACCGGCTGCCGAAGTAGAGGATGAAGATGTTGAAGAAGAGGTTGACACCTTGAGTTCACCGGCTTTGACCTTTTTGACTTTTTCCATGACGGCTTTGGCATCGTCGGCATGGGTGGTGAATGTCAGTTCATATTCTCCGTTAAAATCACTGTTATGGATAGCGTTGTTTAATGCGGTCTGACCTCCATAGAGGTAGAGACGTTCAAGTTCGTTTCCGTCGTTGTCAGCCAACATCACAAAACTTGAACCCGAAATGTCGTCGGATGACTCTTCGAGAGCTTTAAACTTAAGATTCAACTCAAGACGGCTGCCTTTCTGGGTCAGAGTGTACTGACCGGGGATGATGGCGGCGTAGTCACCCATGTCACCGACAAATTCGGAGCCGATTTCGTCGACAGTCACAGTCACAGGTGTTGCATCGACTTCTTCCTGGACAGTCGAGTCGGTTGTGTCGCCGGTGTTCGAGCCGCCACACGAGGTCATCAGCATGGCCGAAGCAGCAGCAATTAAAAGATAATTGGTTTTCATTGCATTAAATATAATTATGTGTTAAACAAAGTGGTTTAAATCGGTATGACGCAAAATTACGGAAAATCCCAACCTGAAAATCAAAGTGAGAACAAATATTCCCACTTATTTTTCCCGCCCCCGGACAATGAGCGACTGAGAAATTTTGAGTGCTTCGACTTTCACTAATGAGGGAATGTAGGTTGTTTGGAAATTTTGTCATATCTTTGCTG
>CAYVXC010000258.1:0-1649 GCA_964454925.1 uncultured Bacteroides sp. | reverse complement strand
GCCCTCTTCCACCTCCGCCACCTGTAGGACGTCGCAATACTTGGTCGCCCCTCAATTGTAGAGGGATTTTGCAGAATCGGGAGGCCTACGGAACGTCTTACAGCCCCGCGAGTTTAAGCGAACAGTAGGGACATCCCTTTGGGGTGTTGAATTGGTAATCAGTGTGTTAAGTCAACATGCCGAAAGCATGTCCATGCAGTTTTATGATTTTTACAACACCATCCGTACATGCAGGAAACGGTAATAAATCAGGGGAATAAAGGCCTTATTAACTTTTATGTTAATTTATTTGTTCTTTTAAGTGGAACATATTACCTTTGCATAATTAATTTTTAAGTTAATTTTTCTGCGAATGAACTATTTTCTTGAACTAATAGAGGAACACGATTCCGTTAACTTCTATAGTATTCATCTTGAGCATGATGCACTTTCTGAATTGGAGAAATTTTTTGAGAAATTTCCCCTTGGTTCGGAGTATGATGAAGATATAGATAAGATTATTGTATGGTTGGATAAAATAGGAGAATTAGGAGCAAAAGAGCGTTATTTTCGATACGAAGGCAAATATGGAGATGGGGTGAGCGCTATTCCAATCGAGACCAATAATCTTAGATTATATTGTATTCGATTATCAGGAAAGATTTTGGTCTTTGGTAATGGAGGTGTGAAGAATACACCTAAATGGCAGGATGATTCTTCTTTGACAGAATATGTTAAGATGTTAATTGATACAAGTAGATTTATTCAATCGCGTATTAATGATGGAACAATTTGCCTGATTGATAAAGAAATAGTTGGGAATTTAAATTTTTATAGAGATGAAAAGGAGTAGTATTATAGACGATAGACGTAAAACCGTATCTCCGGAAATTAGACAGCAGGTTAACTTATCTTTCAGAATAGTTGACCGGATTCACGATATTCTCGAATCGAAGGGACTAAAGCAAAAGGACCTCGCGAATTTACTCGGAAAAAAAGAATCTGAGATAAGTCGTTGGATGCGCGGAACTCATAATTTTACTATAGATACGATTGCTTCGATAGAAGAATCATTGGGCGAAGCTATTTTACAAATACCTCATTAAAGTTTTGATTATGTCTCGACTGGATCATATCGCTGTTTATGTACGCGACCTCGAAGGAGCGCGCGATTTCTTCAACCGTTACTTCGGAGCGATGTCAAATGATATCTACCACAATCCCCGAACTGGCTTGAAGACTTATTTCCTTTCTTTCCCGGAGGGCGGTAGATTGGAAATTATGACACGTCCGGGACTCGAAAAATCAACCGATGAAAGTCTTTTAGCCGGATATAACCATCTTGCTATCGGGCTTGGCTCGGCTGAAGCCGTCGATCGCATGACCTCAGTGTTGGTTGCCGATGGCTATAAACTTTTGAGTGGCCCTCGTACCACAGGCGACGGCTACTACGAAAGCACCATCCTCGCCTGCGAAGGCCTCCTTCTCGAACTCACCGTTTAAACCGATTGTTTGAAAGACGGTGTTGCAGTTTTATGATTTTTACAACACCATCCGTGCATCCGTCCGGTATGGTTCAGACAGAGTCGGCTTGCCGACGCGGTTGTCACGAACTCGGCATGACGGGAGCGGAGCGACCGAGTGCCGGGACAGTGATGTAGCTATCGACG
>CAYVXC010000257.1:0-1651 GCA_964454925.1 uncultured Bacteroides sp. | reverse complement strand
CTCTACGATGGCTTTCCGAGGCTCTACATGCAGTGCAGCCGCAAACCGACCTGGGTCGACGAGCCCAACTGGTATAACGGCATCGAATATGTGAAGGATCTCGAACGCGGTGTGCCTTACAGCGAGGACTTGTGGGTGCCTGGCTATTTCGAAATTCCTATCAAGAAAGGCGAGTCGATCATTTTCTCAGCCGGTCTGTCGGAGATCAAGCCCCGCTCGCTTGCCAAGATGTATGAGGCCGAGATAGCTTCGCGCACACCGCGAACCAGTTTCTACAACTGTCTGAAAAACGCTGCCAAGCAATTCTATCTCAAAGACGGCAACGACATGTATGTCCTCTCAGGTTATCCTTGGGGTGTGGTGCTTGCGCGCAATACTTTCATGGCTGCGCCCGGTCTGACGCTTGCGATCGACCACCGCGACGACTTCGAAAAAATCATGACCACAGCCGGCAACGCACTGGCCGAATATATGAAAAGCGGAAAGCTTTCGTCACGCATCCAAGGCATCGATCTCCCCGATATACCCCTATGGGCAGTATGGGCTATCCAGCAGTATGCCAAGACAATCGGTACACCCCAAGCCAAGGAGAAGTATCTTGGCTTAGTGACGAGCATCGTCGACTATGTGCTAACCAACAGCCATCCAAATCTTCAGATCGATCCGGTCAATGGCCTTGTCCGTACTATCGGTACATCTGAGCCTGTGTCGTGGATGAACTCCAAACTCAATGGCCGTCCGGTGATACCGCGCAGCGGCTATCTTGTAGAGTTCAACGCTTTATTGTATAACGCCCTGCGTTTCGCGTCGGCATTAGCCGGCGATGACAAAGCTCACGCCGACAAGGTTGCAACCTGGAACGAGGCTGCCGATAAGATGAAGCAGCCCTTTGTCGACATGTTCCTCAACGACGGCGGATATCTCTATGACTATGTCGACGGATCGTATGCCGACCCGTCGGTGCGACCGAATATGGCTGTCGCCATAGGCCTCGACTACTCACCGCTCGACCGCCGTCAGCGCAAGAGCGTGCTCGACGTTGTCACTCGCGAACTCCTCACGCCCAAGGGTCTGCGATCGCTGTCGCCAAAGAGCTACGGCTACCGTCCTTCTTATCTCGGCTCTCCCGAAGAGCGCGAACTCGCTCTCCATCAGGGGCCGGCTCGTCCGTGGCTCATGGGCTTCTATGCCGATGCCTATCTCAAGGTGTTCGGCATGAGCGGCGTGAGCTATATCGACCGAATGCTCATCGGTTTCGAGGACGAGATGCCAAACGGCTGTATAGGTTCACTCTCGCAGCTCTACGACGGTAATCCGCCCTTCAGCGGCCGAGGAGCCATATCCCATGCAACCAATGTAGCCGAGGTGCTTCGCATACTCCGCACACTCAAACGACTTAATCCCGACCAATAATCCCGATGTCTAACATCCGAAAAGCTACAAAGACAGATAAATGAAAGCATTAATGTTCGGGTGGGAATTCCCGCCTCATATTCTCGGCGGTCTCGGTACTGCCAGCTACGGACTCACCAAAGGCATGTGGGAGTGTGGCAACATGGATATCACTTTCGTTATCCCCAAACCTTACGGCGACGAAGACCGTGAGTTTGCCCATATCATCGGTGCGTCGCAAGTGCCTGTCGCTTGGCGC
>CAYVXC010000256.1:0-1653 GCA_964454925.1 uncultured Bacteroides sp. | reverse complement strand
AACTCATGGCAAAAAAGACAGTCGCAGCAAAGAAGAGAAACGTCAAAGTCAGCGCCGAAGGCCAGCTTCACGTTCACTCGTCTTTCAACAACATCATCGTATGCCTCGCTAACAGCGAAGGCCAGGTAATCTCGTGGTCCTCGGCCGGTAAAATGGGCTTCCGTGGATCGAAAAAGAATACACCCTACGCCGCTCAGATGGCCGCTCAGGATTGTGCCAAAGTCGCTTACGACCTCGGCCTCCGCAAAGTGAAAGCCTATCTCAAAGGCCCGGGTAACGGTCGTGAATCAGCCGTCCGCACCATTGACGGAGCCGGAATCCAGGTAACCGAAATCGTTGACGTTACTCCGCTTCCCCACAATGGTTGTCGTCCTCCCAAACGCCGTCGCGTTTGATTATTAATCAGTTTTAAAACACCCACGCAGGCGCGGACACTGACAGCGTGAACCCCCAAGGCACCCCACCTCGTTATGACTTGAAGGTGAACCGACGGAAGTTCCCAAGGTGATGAAACCAAGCGACGAATGAGTCGGAAAAGGCCACGCGAGAACACTTCAATCTGTCCATTCACCGTCACGCTCCCGGAAATCCCGAACCATGTGTCCGAAAACCCGAAGGTGCAAATGATTAATAGAGAACTCTACATTTATTTTTATTTTAATTCATTAGTAAATAGCAAAACAATCATCAAACCAACAAAAGACGCCGACACCGACGTGAGCCCGGCCGACTGAACCTCCCGAGGCCACTCATCCGGCGGCCTGTCACCGAAAAAAGAAGGACCGTGATCATCGCCAGACGATTGATCAAAACACCCTTGATGGGAAACGAAACGGTTGATAGAAAATGACGACCGGAATCTAAGGACCGATGTCCGCTATCCGGATCCGCGACTGTACTAAAACCGACACGTCCCGAGACCACCTCCACCCGACGGCCCCAACGACAGACCCGACATTCGGCCCCGCCCGAAACCCAAGTCATCCGACGACTCACGAAGCATTCAGCGATCTTTTAAAACTGATTAATAAAATGGCTAGATACACAGGTCCCAAAACAAAAATCGCCCGTAAATTCGGCGAACCCATCTTTGGTCCCGACAAAGTTCTCCAGAAACGTAACTTCCCCCCGGGCCAGCACGGTCAGAACAAACGCCGTAAAACTTCTGAATATGGCGTTCAGCTCCGTGAAAAACAGAAAGCAAAATACACCTATGGTGTCCTCGAAAAACAGTTCCGCAATCTCTTCGAACGCGCCTCGAACATGAAAGGTATCACCGGTGAAATTCTGCTTCAGCTCCTCGAATCGCGTCTCGATAACGTCGTTTATCGTCTCGGAATCGCTCCCACCCGCGCAGCTGCCCGTCAGCTCGTCCTCCACCGTCACATCACCGTCAACGGCCAGGTTGTGAACATCGCTTCCTACCAGGTTCTCCCCGGCGACGTCGTTGGTGTTCGCGAAAAATCCAAATCGCTTGAAGTGATCGCCGACGCTCTGGCCGGTTTCAATCACAGCAAGTATCCCTGGATCGAATGGGACGAAGCCGTCAAAGCAGGTAAACTCCTCCACGTACCCGCCCGCGACAATATCGCCGAAAACATCAAAGACCTGCTTATCGTCGAGTTGTTTTCTAAATAATAAAATCTAAACACT
>CAYVXC010000255.1:0-1720 GCA_964454925.1 uncultured Bacteroides sp. | reverse complement strand
AAAGATAATGTATTTTTTCGAAAACCAACGACTTTCACCCTCGCGAAATTCACCCATATTATTTTTCTTAATAACCGGGAAAAACGATTGGATGCAGCCCGAAGTCAACGCCTCAAGCATCCCTGGATAATCACCACTCCTTCGTTTTAATCGTCCTTAGGCTGACCGAATTTCAGGATCGGGTTGGCTTCCGTCGTTACGAGAGCCGCAACTTTTTGAGCGAATTGAGCTGACGTCATGTCTTCGCCGTCATTGGTATCGTAGAAAATGAATTTCACATCGTCGTCTTCTTGAGTCGGATAAACTTCGAACGTCCAACCATTTTTATCCTTGTCTCCCGACGATCTCATAAGCCCGAAAAGCCTGTATCGGTTCTCATAAGGCACAAAAGCCACATACTTATATGGGAAAATCTTCTCCTTTGGCGTCGTCCAGACTATGACCGGCAAATCACCTATCATGTAGCCTTCAGTCTTGATCTCAGGAATTTCCTGATCGAAAACGACGTTTGCCCCTCTCATATACATAACCATCCGTTCAGGGTAGAGAAAAAGTTTATCTGACTCGGGCGACGGCATGGTAATCGAAGCGACGTATGCTAATTCGGACCTCATGAACTTTTCGGCTTCCAATGGCTTGCCCGGTGACTCGACCCGTCTGATAATTTTCTCCATGAGCTTCTTCGTCTGAGGAGCCACATCGGGATAATCAAGTACGCGCCGCGCGTAAACACCCGCCGAATCGTTCTCACCGACATAGAGACTCAACGACGCCACATTCTGAAGAAACCACAGCTTTTCCGACTCGTTTATGTTAGAAGCAATATATTTTGCATCTTTCAAAGCCTGATCATAAGCGTGATTGTCAAGGGTATTCTCCAGTCGCCTATACCTCATATTAACAATCAGATTCGTGTCATTACTGAGCGCCTCCACTCCGTCGATAAAACGGCTGACGTAGCTGAAAGGAGACTGATTGAGCAGACTGTTTTCCGCCGGAAGAATCGCGCTCAACAAAGCGTCTTTTTTATCCGCCGCCTTTACCGTATCGCCATTAACCGTCCATACAACGCGGTCATCTTCCGACTCTTTCAGCAACCTCTCTACGATTTTCAATGCGCGGTCAACTTCGCCAACCGCAACGAGTCCCTCAACGTAGTGCATCGGGTAGTCAATTCGGTCGGGACGAAGCGAAATTGCTTTCTCGTAATAGGCCGCTTGCCGCTCGAGATCAGGCGACGACGAGTTTTCGTCGATAATCGCTTTAGCGATATAAAGATCGGCATTGTCAGGGTCCGCCTTCTCCCATTGAGCCATTATCTGCTCTGCTTTCGGAACGTCACGCGCCATAAGCGCCTTGTTGATATCCTGAAAATACTGCACGTTATCGACACTTGCAAAACAAATATTTCCGGCGATAGCCAATAAGATAAAATTAAATAACGCAGCAAAGTATTTCATGATTTTCGAGATTGGGAGGTTAGACATCAGTGCAAAGATAATGCATTTTTCCGGAAACCAACCCTCTCCCTCCACCTAATTTAAACCTTAATTATTTTTGATAAACTGAGATAAAATCGTATATTTGCATTGTAATAGCGATCATGCTTAGGGCTTTAATGCAATTCCATGTATGAATAAAGATAGTCTTGAATTTCTAACATATTGTATTAGTAAACTTTCTCAGTTACTAAATCTGACTCAGGGAGAGGTGTATCGAC
>CAYVXC010000254.1:0-1722 GCA_964454925.1 uncultured Bacteroides sp. | reverse complement strand
ATGACAGACCGTCACACTTGATATCCATCTGGGTTGCGGTGATACCGTCGCGGGTACCCGTCACCTTGAAGTCCATATCTCCGAGGTGGTCTTCGTCACCGAGAATGTCGCTGAGGATGGCATATTTGTCCGATTCAGTGTCAGTGATGAGCCCCATGGCGATACCGCTGACGGGCTTCTTCATTTTCACACCGGCGTCGAGCAGAGCCAGAGTACCGGCACAAACGGTTGCCATCGACGACGACCCGTTCGACTCGAGAATGTCGCTCACTACGCGGCATACGTAGGGGAAATCGTCGGGGAACATGCGTTTCAGTGCGCGATGAGCGAGATTACCGTGACCGATTTCACGACGGCCGACACCACGCTGGGCTTTTGCTTCGCCGGTCGAGAAAGGCGGGAAGTTGTAGTGAAGGAGAAAACGTTCGCGACCCTGGTTGAGAACTTCGTCGACAATCTTTTCGTCAAGCTTGGTTCCGAGGGTTACGGTCGAAAGCGACTGTGTCTCACCGCGGGTGAAGACTGCCGATCCGTGAGGTCCGGGGAGATAATCGACTTCGGCCCAGATAGGACGGATCTCGGTGGTCTTGCGGCCGTCGAGACGGATGCCCTCGTCGAGGATGCAACGACGGACGGCTTCTTTTTCTACATCGTGATAGTAGCGTTTGACAAGCGCTTTCTTTTCTTCGCGTTCTTCCTCGGGAAGACTTTCGAGGTATTCTTCGCAGATTGCGTCGAACGAATCCTGACGCCAGTGTTTGTCGGCGCATCCGGCTTTCGCAACTGCATAAGCCTTGTCGTATGTTTTTGCTTTCACATCTGCACGAAGCTCTTCGTCATTAACTTCGTGGTTATATTCGCGCTTTGTCTCGGCGTTAGCTTCGCGGGCCAGTTCGAGCTGGGCGACACACTGCTCCTTGATGGCTTCGTGAGCGACCTTGAGCGCTTCGAGAAGAGTAGCTTCCGAGACCTCGTTCATTTCGCCTTCGACCATCATGATGTTGTCGTAAGTCGCACCGACCATGAGTTCCATGTCGGCTTTTTCAAGCTGCTCAAAAGTGGGGTTAATGACCCATTCGCCGTCAATGCGTGCGATACGCACTTCGGAAATCGGGCCGTTGAAAGGAATGTCACTGACAGCAATCGCAGCCGAAGCGGCCAGCCCGGCAAGAGCGTCGGGCATGTCGACTCCGTCGCTCGAATACATGGTGATGTTTACAAAAGTGTCAGCGTGATAGTTATCGGGGAACAACGGACGGAGAACACGGTCAACAAGACGCGAAGTCAGAATTTCGTAATCGTTAGCTCGGCCTTCGCGTTTTACAAAACCGCCGGGGAAACGTCCGTTTGCAGAAAATTTTTCTTTGTATTCAACCTGGAGAGGCATAAAATCCACTCCTTCGCCGGCTTCCTTGGCCGACACAACAGTAGCGAGCAACATCGTGTTGCCCATTCTCAGCTCAACCGCTCCATCAGCCTGTTTAGCAAGTTTGCCGGTCTCGAGTATAATCTCGCGTCCGTCTTTCAAGGTGATGGTTTTTTTGATAGGTGTCATAAATAAATTTCAAGAAATGTATATAAAATCAATATAATTCGCATCAAATAAGGAGACAGTTCTGCCAACACCTCGGACAGACCGACTCCCAAAATTGCACAAAGTTACGAAAATCTGACCAAAAATCCTAATTTTCAGCGAACAAAATTAAGCGCCCCGAATTAAGA
>CAYVXC010000253.1:0-1803 GCA_964454925.1 uncultured Bacteroides sp. | reverse complement strand
ATTACAAATCACGTGCTCTGGCCAACTGAGCTAAAGAGGCATTGTCAATTTTCTCGTTTCAGGACCCGGCTCGCTGAGCTTCGTCCCTCATTTGCGATTGCAAAGTTACAACGATTTTTGATAACACCAAAACTTTTTGAATATTTTTTTGCGAAAATTTTCTGCAGCGACCGACATCCGATTGATTATTAAAGCGTTGTAGAATTTCGATTTTTCCATTCCGCCCCCTCCTTCGTCGCTTTTTTCCGGTCCGCCCGTTTCCCCTCCGCGTACACACATAAATAAATATAGATTTTATTTTGCACTCTTCGGTAATTTAATTAATTTTGCCGTCACGAAGCCTAACCCGAAAATTTATCCTTATTGTCATGAATACTGAAATTCAAGCGCGGCTCGCCGACCTCCGCCAGGAAATGGCCAAAGCCGGAATAGCCGCCACCATCATCCCCCAGACCGACTCTCATCAAAGCGAATATATCGCCGACTACTGGCAGGTGCGCCGCTTCCTGTCGGGCTTCACCGGATCCGCCGGTTCTCTGGTCGTCACCGCCGACAAGGCCCTTCTCTGGACCGATTCGCGCTATTTCCTTCAGGCCGCCCAACAACTCGAAGACACCTCGATCGTCCTCATGAAAGACGGTCTCCCCGCCACCCCCTCGATTTCCGATTGGCTCGCTGACGAGCTCCCCGAAGGCTCGACCGTCGGCATCGACATGATGGTCTACAGCTACTCCGAACGCGACTCGCTCATCCGCCGCCTCCATCGCCGCGGAATAAAAGTTGTCGACTTCGACCCCGCTATCGTCTGGATCGACCGCCCGGCGCTTCCTCCGTGTAAGATTTTCGTCCACGACATCAAATATGCCGGACAGCCGGCCAAAGAAAAAATCGCCGAAGTTCTTGAGAATGCCGCCCGATCGGCCGACGCCGACTCGGTCTTCATCTCGGCCCTCGATGAAATTGCCTGGACTCTAAACATCCGTTCGTCTGACGTTCAATACAATCCCGTCGCCACGGCTTTCCTCTACCTCTCGAACGACGGCTCGACCTTGTTTACCGATCCTGCGAAACTCACCGACGAAGTCATCGCCTACCTCGCCGGAGAAGGTGTGGCAACCAAAGCCTATTCCGACGTACTCGGTTTCCTCGCCGCGCTCCCCGTCTCAGCCCGTGTACTCGTCGAACCGGGACGGAATGCGTCGAAGATCTTCGACACTCTCGGTTCGCGCGCTGTCGCCGGCGAATCGATGGTCGCTCTCCCGAAAGCCTGTAAAAACGATGTCCAGCTCGCCGGTGTCCGTGCGGCCATGGAACGCGACGGAGTCGCCCTCGTCAAAGCCTTCATGGAAATCGAGCGTCGCCTCTCGGTCGGGGAACAGCTGACCGAAATGGACGTTGCCGACATCCTGCGGACAATGCGTTCGGCCCAGCCCCTCTTCTTCGACGAATCGTTCGGCACCATTGCCGGCTATGGTCCCCACGGAGCAATCGTCCACTACGAAGCCGACGAAACCTCCAACTCTATCATCCGGACAGGCAACCTTATGCTCATCGACAGCGGCGCCCAATATCTCGACGGGACAACCGACATCACCCGCACTATCTCAATCGGCGAACCGACCGACGCCCAGCGCCACGACTTCACCCTCGTCATGAAAGGCCACATCGCCCTCGCCTGTCAGATCTTCCCCGAGGGCACACGCGGCGCCCAGCTCGATGCCCTCGCCCGTCAGTTCCTTTGGAACGAAGGACTGTCCTATCCCCACGGGACCGGCCACGGTGACGGCCACTTCCTCAACGTCC
>CAYVXC010000252.1:0-1834 GCA_964454925.1 uncultured Bacteroides sp. | reverse complement strand
GATGAAACGCGAAGCCGAAAATCTGCAAAAAAGAGTACGAAACGAGAAACAGTTTTCTCGACAGATAGAGCTAAACTCTCAGGCTCGCGCCTTAAAACGAGAAATTGCTGAGTTGGAAACCGAACTCTCAAACCTAAGAAATAATTAAACTCCCAATATATGAATCCTGAAAAAATGCCACTACAAAGTGCCGATGGAGCGCAGATCAATCTTGATATGCTATATCAGATTGCACCCTCGTGCTTCACTGAGGCTCGCGGTGCAGACGGCAAAGTGAGTCGGGTTGTAAACTTCGACGTGTTGCGTCAGTTGCTCGGCGACGCTGCCGCTGACACCGGCGAAGAATTTTATCAGTTCACTTGGCCCGGCAAAGCCGAAGCCCGACGCGAAGCCGCCCGCTCTATACGCAAAACCCTCCGTCCTGTTCCCGAAGATAGTGTTGATTGGGACACCACCCAAAATCTCTACATCGAGGGCGACAATCTCGAAGTCCTGAAACTCCTTCAAAAATCCTATATGGGTAAGGTCAAAATGATTTACATTGACCCGCCCTACAATACAGGCAACGACTTTGTCTATAACGACGATTTCGCTGCCACAGCCACTGACCACGACCGAGCAGAGGGCAACACCGACGAACTCGGCAACCGATATCGAAAAAATACCGACTCCAACGGACGCTTTCACTCCGACTGGTGCTCAATGATTTACTCTCGACTACTAATTGCACGCTCTCTGTTAACTGAGCATGGGGTAATTTTCATCTCTATTGGAGTGGAAGAGTTGGATAATTTGCAGAAAATCTGCAATGAAGTTTTTGGAGCACAAAATTTCATTGAGATATTTTCGTGGGTCAAAACATCCACGCCACCATCGCTCGCTACAAAATCCCGTAAAACTAACGAATACATCCTTTGTTATGAAAATAACAAAAGTAGCATTAAGTACAATGGGGTAGCATTGGATGGTGGTGATGCACCATTACTCAATACTGGTAATCCAATTACCATTCTAAAATTCAGGAAGGATAAGGTTTATTTCAAACCTAATAAGTTTCCCAACGGAATTTATAAAGCCCATTGCAAAAATCGTGTGGAACTTCTTGATGATATTGAAATCGTAGACGGATATGCCACCACAGATTTTCGCCTAAAAGGCGAGTTCAAGTGGACCCAAGATTTCTTAGATGCCGAAGTTGAGGATGGAACAACTTTTATAATCAAATCTGATGAGTTCTCAATTCGTTTTATACGAGCTGGGGAAGGCTATAAAAGACCTACAAACTTCATTAAGGATAGTATTATTACTCCTTTAATTGATAAACCAGGGAGTGGTGTGGGTACTAATGAGAACGCAAGCTCACATCTTAATGTCTTAATGGATGGTAACGATGTTTTTTCTTATCCAAAGCCTGTTACTCTCATTCAGTATCTTATAAACTTCATTATTGAAGATGGAGATATTATTTTAGATTTCTTTTCTGGGTCAGGAACCACCGCTGAATCAGTAATGAGTTATTGCCTTGAAAATTCAGATAAATCAAATTTGAAATTCATTCTTGTTCAACTACAGGAGAACTTAGATGAAATGCTGAAGACCGCTGATTCCGTTACTAAATCCATAATAGAAAACGGAATAAAATTCTTGAACAAGTACAATAAACCGCATTTCTTAACTGAACTTGCCAAAGAACGCATCCGTCGTGCCGGACGCAAGATAAAGGAGGGATCAAGTTTGCAAGGGCAGAGCCTCGACACCGGCTTCCGTGTGTTCCGCGTTGATGAAAGCAATATGGAAGATGTCTATTTCCAACCTGCCGCGCTCAGTCAAGATA
>CAYVXC010000251.1:0-1912 GCA_964454925.1 uncultured Bacteroides sp. | reverse complement strand
AAAATGCATTGCGTTTGCATATTTTAACACTTTTCGGGCGTTTTGACGCCCTTCTTATTTCAAAAACACAAAGTAGACAGCAAGAATCAGGCATCCGAATGCTGCAAGGTGGTTCCACTGCATGGGTTCGTTTTTGAAAAAGAAGAGTGTGAAAACCATAAACACCGCCAGCGTGATGACCTCTTGCATTACCTTGAGCTGCATCAGTGAGAAATGACCGCCGTTGCCGATATAACCCGCGCGGTTGGCCGGTATCATGAAACAGTATTCGATAAG
Source organism: uncultured Bacteroides sp. (assembly GCA_964454925.1). Classification (GTDB taxonomy): domain Bacteria; phylum Bacteroidota; class Bacteroidia; order Bacteroidales; family Muribaculaceae; genus CAG-873. Next base: position 1,636 of record CAYVXC010000251.1, on the reverse strand, counting down.
GGCGATGCCCCATGAGATGAGTATGATGATAAAAAGGGGTGCGTCAGCGCTGATTACCTTCATCTGCGTCAGTTTGAGGTGGCCATACCAGGCAAATGTCATAAAGATATTGGCGATGATTAGCAGGCCGACAGTCATCCAAGCGTGCATAGTTGTAAATGTGTAGAGTTGTTATTTAGGTTTGATTTTCCGGCGCAAAATTAGCAAGGACATGAAACAATCAATCAATATTTAACATTCTTTACGATTATGCGGTGTAACGAATCGACTTTTTTTGTGTCTAATAGATAAAACAGCAAAAAACAGTATGACAATCTACAAAAACATTTAAACACTAAACCGCGAGGTTTCATGTGATCTACAATCTAAGCAAAACGAGCAATCGCTCATTCTCCTCTCTCCTCAATAATAACTATTCTCCAATCCCACAGGCTCCGAGTCTCTGCATTGAGGCTTGGAGCTTTTCGGTCAAATAGTTGGGGCGCGGTCGTCCCGTGCATTCGCTCGCCGATTAAATCTTCTCGATCAATGCTGTCAATGTATCGGGTGAAAGAATGTCGTCGGGGCCGAAGATAGCGCGGATGGTGAGCGACGCATCGGATATGAAAATCTGCGGTATGCCCGAAGTGGCGAAGAGTGAATAGACTTCGCGCCCTGACTGAGGCGAATAGGGCAGGGTGATATCTTCCGAAGCCCAGTAGCGCTCGATCGACTCTTCGCTCTCCTCGCGGGCTATGGCAAGAAAGGTGGCCTCACCGCTGAAGCGTCGGCACACTTGGTCGATGACCGGCAGCTCGCGCCGGCAATCCTCGCAGGAAGTGTTGAAAAAGATTATGACCGACGGCTGTCCCCTTAGCTCGGCGCGACTAACCTGTGAGCCGTCGGCGAGAGTGACCGAGAAATCGGGTAGCGTGTCGCCAACGGCCACTGTGGTTCCGCTGTCGGGCACATCCTCAGTGACGCATCCGGCGAGGAGCATCAGCAGCATGATACATGTAAGTCTTATCATTTTCATCGATCCGGTCGGTTATTTGTAAGAACAAATTTAGCATATTTTCGGAAATAAAGAGTAATTTTGTCTCTAACATCGTTATAGTTATATAACATCAGCATGTTTTCAGAAATGAAAGATAATATCATCACAAACGAATTGAATGAAAAGGCTGTTCTGGTGGGTCTTGTGACCCCGCAGCAGAACGAATTGAAAGCCAATGAATATCTGGCCGAATTGGCGTTTCTCGCCGACACGGCCGGCGCCGAGACTGTGCGCACCTTCCTTCAGAAACTCGACTATCCCAATCCACGTACGTTTGTCGGCAAAGGCAAACTCGAAGAGATCAAGACCTTCATCGACGAGAACGACATTGCCATGGTGATTTTCGACGACGACCTGACTGTGAAGCAGGTCGCAAACATCGAGCGTGAGCTCGGTGTCAAGATACTCGACCGCACCAGTCTCATTCTCGATATATTTGCCAAACGCGCCCAGACAGCCAATGCTAAAACACAGGTCGAACTGGCTCAGTATCAGTATCTGTTACCACGCCTGACCCGAATGTGGACTCACCTTGAGCGTCAGCGCGGCGGTATCGGTATGCGCGGCCCGGGCGAGACCCAGATCGAGACCGACCGCCGT
>CAYVXC010000250.1:0-1974 GCA_964454925.1 uncultured Bacteroides sp. | reverse complement strand
GGGGGAAGGTCAGGGGCGGCGGCGACGGAAGATGTCTTTCAGCGTGTCGATGACGTTGATGATGTAGTCGCCGGTGCGTTCGATGTCGCTGACAAGGTCCATGTAATAGATACCGGCCTGATATTCATAGCGGTGTTCGTTGATATTTTCGACGTTGGTCCGGCGAAGGAGATTTCGCATGTTGTTGATTTCGCGCTCTTTGTTGTACGATACCATCAGGTCGGCGTTGTTGACGTCCTCGATGTTGTTGAGAGCGGCCACCATAAGGGCCATCGCCTCGTCGAGATATTTATAGAGCGAGTCGATGTTGTGGTAGATCTCTTCGGTGAATTCAACGTGGCTTTCCTGTTTGCGAAGCATGATTTTTCCGACGCCGTAACAGCAGTCAGCGATGCTTTCGATTTCGCTGATGATGTTGAGCATTCCGGCGATCTTCAGTTTACCTTCGTTTGACAGGCGTCCCTGAGCACATTTGTTGAGGTAGTCGGCAATTTCAAGTTCCATCCGGTCCGAGATGTCTTCATATTTCTCGATTCGCGAAAGGAGTTTGTTGAATTCCTCGCTGCCGTCCTTGGTGTGGATGAGTTCGTGGGCCATGTTGATCATCCGGCCGATGCGTTCGGCGTAAACGGCGATTTCTTTTTCGGCCTGGGTGATATTGAGTTCAGACGAAGAGAGCAGACCGCCCTGGATGAATTTGAGACCGAAGTCGTCGTCGGATGTTTTCTTCGAGGGGATGATCCATTCGACCACCCGGACATAACCCTTGGTGAACCAAATCATTATCGACAGGTTGATGAACTTGTAGGTGGTGTAGAACACCGACAGACATATCGACGCGCTGGCCTGCATGGCGACCACGGTTTCCTTGGCTTTCGAGAGGGCGTCGAAGTCGGGGTGGTCGATGGGGAGGGTTCCGCTGAAAAGGTTGTTGTAGATGTCGGGATGGGTCTGCTGGAGATTCGAGACATAGACATAGAGGGCGTTGGGGTCTCCGAGTCCGAACCAGCCGCACATCGACCCGATCATCGACATGAACGGATAGAACAAGGCCAGACACCAGATAGCGCCCAGGACGTTGAATATCAGGTGGCCCATCGCGGTTCGCTTGGCCGCGACGTTTCCGCTCAACGAAGCCAGCAGCGGGGTGATGGTCGTTCCGATCGCCGAGCCGAGTACCACCGCGCACGCCAGGTCAAACCCTATCCAGCCTTTGGCGAACATGACCAGACAGATGGCGAAGGTCGCCGCCGAGCTCTGGATTATCATCGTGACTACAAGACCGACAAACCAGAAAATAATCACAGAGCCAAAGCCCATCGAGGCATAGCGCTGGAGGAACGCGAACATTTCGGGGTTTTTCTGGAGGTCGGGTACATAGTTCGAGATCATGCTCAGCCCGAGGAACAGGAGGGCAAAACCGATCAGGAACTCACCGATTGACTTGTTTCGGCCGCTTTTGGTGAACAGGAGGGGCACGGCGAACGCCATCAGGGGGATGGCAAAGGCCGAGATGTCGACCTTGAAGCCGAGCAGTGAGATGATCCAAGCCGTGAAAGTCGTACCGAGGTTGGCGCCGAAAATCACCGCCATCGACTGGGCGAGAGTCATGAGGCCGGCGTTCACGAAGCTGACGACCAGCACAATCGAGGCCGACGAACTTTGAATCAAGGCCGTGATCAGGAAACCGGTCAGAGTACCCGAAAGTCGGTTTCGGGTCATGACCGAAAGGATGTTACGCAGACGGTCACCGGCAACTTTCTGAAGGCCTTCACTCATCACCTTCATTCCGTAGAGGAAGAGGCCGACGGCACCAAGAAGCCCTAAGAAGTCAATAATCGAGTATTCCATATACTTGTTTTACAGATTTGATCAATTAGCGGGGGTGACATCGAGAATCTCGACATCGAAAACGAGGGTCTCCATCGGACCGATGCCTGCGCCCGGCGCTCCGTTGGCTCCATAGCCCAGTTT
>CAYVXC010000249.1:0-1976 GCA_964454925.1 uncultured Bacteroides sp. | reverse complement strand
GAACATACAGGAACTTCTCAGGCTCGGCCTTGAACTGCTGTCCCTGGATTTCTACGATAGCGTACATTTAATTAATTGTGTTACAGGTTATACCTTCGGGCGGCCGATACTCGATCGGCACTTAGCCGTGCCCGGGGAGGCTAAATCGACCACAAAATTACACCTTTCCGCCCTAATTTCCAAATCTTTCCACCAAAAATTCTTCAAAAAACGAACAAAAGCCCTCCTGCAATCCACCGCGAGGATCAGAGCTCCTTTAACTTCGCTATTTCTCCATGGCTGATGTCTGCCTCAGCCTCAGGACGTGACACCGGGCTGCTTATTTCGAAACCTTAACCAATGACATTTTCGGGAAATTGCCGGAAAAACGATTTTCAGTATTCGGGAGCCGGTAGTTATCCCATGGCAGATTGTCCCAATGATCAATGATTTTTGTATCCTTATTTGGAACGGTCTGAGGACGGCCATAATTAAATCCCAGGCCTACATACAGCCCGTCATCCCGCTTAGTCAGAGAAACTCCCGATTTATATCCGTCCAATGACGGACATCCTTTCTTAAAGAGATTCAACAGTTCTTCTTCGCAAATAAATTGAAAGTCTATAAAAGGATACTCTTTGCCATCCGTACGGACTTTTCGCTGCACTAAGGACCCGGAGAAGTCCTTAAATTCTACATCTTTGAAATGATTATACAGGGCTTCCCTTTGAGATGTGGACAATTCCCATTTTGGATGAGAAGTCAACGTAATATCAGCGTTTTTCAGTAATATACGGGCTTTACCGTAAGAAAGTCGCTTCCCGAAAATCCTATAACTATGCCTGGCACAAGTAATTGCCAAAGAATCGGTTGATAAAACCTTCGCTTCATTGATCTCACGCGTTGCCTTAGCCAATTCATCTTCCTCAAAAATATGGTGCATCCTGGCGTATATTCGCTGGGAATCTTCAGCCGTGTATGAGAACGAATAAATAGGAGCGACAAATTGCTCGCTCGGGTCAAAATGCAATGAAAAACCACGCTGCAATCCGGGACGCTTAAACGGTTGTAACCCGATAGGCATCAATTTCATTTCGCGTAACGGATTTTGACCAAACGTCATGTGGAAGAAATACGGATAGGCATACAGATAGCCGATATATTGACCGTCTTTATCTGCTTTAGGCACATATCCATGAGTATTCTTGTCGTATGAACACATCGCAAAAAACAGAGCAACATCTATGGATGAAGTCAAATCCAAGACATCAGTTTCAATCCCGTAATGTTGCGCCAACCCTTTGTAATCAACAACCACACCCAAATCCTCAAAATATCTGACCTGAGGATACTGTTGAAGCATGAGTTTAAACTCCTCAAGGCGGACTTGATTGATAAATAAATCAGTAGGTGTTATCTGCTCTTTTCTCAAAAGAGATGGCACACATCTATCATGGAACTGTTCTTGACCTCTGAAAAGATAAGAGTGAGTTAAAGCCGTAGGCCAAAGATAGAGTTTCTCTCCATCATTGGTCGCGTGCCTGACAATCTCAAACTTGTCTTTCGGAGGCGCGATGCCGGGAGCTGTCTCCCACTCCTCTAAACCAAACGAAAGATACAAATCAAGCATCTCTTTAAGCTCCTGAGGAGATTGAAAATGCCTTTCAGGAGGAATAAAATCCCAACCTATTTCTGTTGTCGAGTCCATATCAAGTATTTTACTTTTCCTATATATCATCAAAGTTACCGAAAATATCGGATTATCACCTCTTTAAAAATAGAATCATCATCCGTAAACAAACGAAATTGAGTCAAAAAACCGAGTCAACTTTTTTCGGATACGAACCCCCGAGGGGTTCTCATCCACTCCCTTTCACGCAACAAGAGCTACAAGTCGATGACTTGCAGCTCTTTCAGCGGAAAGTGAGGGATTCGAACCCCCGGTGCCCGTAAGGGCACAACGGTTTTCGAGACCGCCCCGATCGACCACTCCGGCA
>CAYVXC010000248.1:0-2074 GCA_964454925.1 uncultured Bacteroides sp. | reverse complement strand
GTTCTCTTTGCCCTTATTCGACGGCCCGTGACGAATTCAAAGGCGAGGCGCGCATTTTTGTCGACGCTAATGAAAGCGCCTATAACAACGGTTATAACCGATATCCCGACCCCGGTCAGAAAAAACTGAAGGCGGTCATCGCTCCACTCGAAAATATTGAGGTCGACCGCCTTTTCCTCGGCAACGGCAGCGACGAGGCCATTGATCTTCTTTTCCGGATCTTCTGTACCCCCGGTGTCGACAACGCCGTCACCGTGACCCCGACCTACGGAATGTATGGGGTTGCGGCCGATATAAACGATATCACCGTCCGCGTCGTTCCCCTCGAAGAAGATTTTTCGCTCGATGTCGACCGTCTGTTGGAACAGATAGATGATCACACTAAACTCGTTCTTCTGTGTTCGCCCAACAATCCGACCGGAAAGTCTATTCCGCTCAATGACATCCGCCGGATCGCAGACACTTTCGGCGGAATCGTTGTCGTTGACGAAGCATACATCCATTACAGTCCCCATAAATCAGCGGTCAGTCTCATCGATGACCACAACAATATAGTGGTGCTTCGGACTTTGTCAAAGGGACGTGCCATGGCCGGCCTCCGTGTAGGAATGGCTATCGCCGATCCGGCTGTTATCAAGGCAATGACCAGTGTCAAATATCCTTACAACATCAGCCAGGCTACCATAGACAAGGCTCTCGACCTTCTTGGATCGACCGATACCGCCGCGCAGATAACGACGACCATCTCCGAGCGCAGCCGGTTGGCCGGGCTTCTGACTGAGTGTCCAGCCATCAAAGAAGTTTTTCCTTCCGATGCTAACTTCTTGCTTGTCCGGGTCGATGATCCCGACGGCTTATATGATTTTCTGGCTGAAAGAGGCATAATTGTCCGTAACCGAAATTCTGTTCCGGGCTGTGGCGGTTGTCTGAGGATAACAGTCGGACTTCCTGACGAAAACGATTCAATAATCAAGGCTATAAGGGAATATGAAAAAGAAACTGCTCATAATTGATCGCGACGGAACTATCATCAAAGAGCCACCGGTCGACTTTCAGGTCGATTCGCTCGAAAAACTTGAGTTCGTTCCGGGTGCGATAACCGCCCTGTCGCGAATCGCCGGTCTCCATGATGATTATGAATTCATCCTTGCTTCTAATCAGGATGGCCTCGGGACGGCGTCGTTTCCGACCGAAACCTTTGTCCCCGCTCACGAAAAAATGTTGACCACTCTTCGTGGCGAAGGCTTTGAATTTGACCGTCAGCTGATCGATCCCTCGATGCCCGAGGATAATTCGCCGGCCCGCAAACCGGGTACGGCCATGTTCACCGGTCTGATTGAAAGCGGTGATTATGACATCGCCGGCTCACTCGTCATCGGTGACCGCCTGACCGACGTTATGCTTGCCCGCAATCTCGGTTGCCGGGCTATCCTGTTGGATCAGGACGGCGTTACGTCTGCTCTCCCCGGGTTTGAGGACCTGGCCGACACCTGCGTACTCGTTGCCAGGTCGTGGAGCGAGATCGCCGCTTTCGTGCGCGCGGCTTCGCGTCGTGTGTCTGTGTCGCGCAAGACGCGCGAGACCGATATCACCCTGACGCTCGACCTCGACGGCCTCGGACCGTCGGGAATCTCGACCGGACTGAAATTCTTCGACCACATGCTTGACCAGATCGCCCACCATTCGGGGTGTTCGCTCGCGTTGGAATGTCAGGGCGACCTGGAGGTCGACGAACACCACACGATCGAAGACGTTGCCATCGTTCTCGGTGGAGCGATCGCCCGGGCAATCGGCGACAAGCGCGGAATGGATCGTTATGGCTTCGCTCTCCCGATGGATGAATGTCGCGCGTTGGTGGTCCTTGACTTTGGAGGTCGCGCCGATTTCGACTGGGACGTTCACTTTACCCGCGAATATGTCGGCGATGTCCCGACCGAGATGTTCCGCCATTTCTTTATGTCGCTATGTCACTCTATGAACGCCAATCTTCATATTAAAGCCGTCGGTGAAAACAATCACCATCTGGCAGAATCGGTGTTCAAAGGTTTTGCGCGAGCGCTTCGTGCGGCTGTCC
>CAYVXC010000247.1:0-2074 GCA_964454925.1 uncultured Bacteroides sp. | reverse complement strand
GTTCTCTTTGCCCTTATTCGACGGCCCGTGACGAATTCAAAGGCGAGGCGCGCATATTTGTTGACGCAAACGAAAGCGCCTACAACAACGGTTACAACCGATACCCGGACCCGGGCCAGAAAAAGCTCAAGGAGGTCGTTTCCCGACTCGAAAATGTCGAAGTTGACCGACTCTTTCTCGGTAACGGCAGCGACGAGGCCATTGACCTGTTGTTCCGTATCTTCTGTGTCCCCGGTGTCGACAACGCCGTCACCGTTACTCCGACCTACGGGATGTATGGCGTTGCGGCCGACATAAACGATATCGCTGTCCGCGTCGTCCCCCTCGAAGACGATTTTTCGCTCGACGTTGATCGCCTGCTCGGACAGATAGACCGACGCACGAAACTCATCCTTCTGTGCTCGCCCAACAATCCGACCGGACGCTCGATTCCGCTTGATGACATCCGGAGTATCGCCGACCGCTTTGACGGAGTCGTTGTCGTCGACGAGGCCTACATCCATTACAGTCCCCGGCAGTCGGCCGTCAGTCTCATCGAAGACCATAACAATATTGTCGTTCTCCGGACTCTGTCCAAGGGCCGGGCAATGGCCGGACTCCGTGTCGGAATGGCCATTGCTGACCCCGTTATCATCCGGGCCATGTCGAACGTCAAGTATCCTTACAACATCAGTCAGGCCACAATCGACAAGGCCCTTGAGCTGCTTGGCTCCCTCGATACGGCGTCTCAGATCGAAACCACCATCGCCGAGCGCGCGCGTCTGGCCGGGTTGCTTGCCGCTCGGCCCGCTATCAGGAAAGTCTATCCGTCCGACGCCAATTTCCTCCTTGTCCGCGTTGACGATCCCGACGGACTTTATAACTATCTCGCTGACCGCAGCATAATTGTCCGCAACCGTAACACCGTGCCCGGCTGTGCCGGGTGCCTGCGTATCACCGTCGGTCTCCCCGAGGAGAACGATTCAATCATCAAGGCTATAAGCGATTATGAAAAAGAAACTGCTCATAATTGACCGTGACGGAACCATCATCAAGGAGCCGCCGGTTGACTTTCAGGTCGATTCGCTCGAAAAACTTGAATTTGTTCCGGGGGCGATAACGGCCCTCGCTCGGATCGCCGCCCTCCGCGATGATTATGAATTCGTCCTCGCTTCGAATCAGGACGGCCTCGGGACGGCGTCGTTCCCGACCGAGACCTTCGTCCCGGCTCACGAGAAAATGCTGACCACTCTCCGTGGCGAGGGATTCGAGTTCGATCGCGAGCTGATCGACCCGTCGATGCCCGAGGATAACTCACCGGCGCGCAAGCCCGGTACAGCCATGTTCACCGGCCTTATCGAGAGCGGCGACTACGACATCGCCGGTTCGCTCGTCATCGGCGACCGCCTGACCGACGTCATGCTTGCCCGCAACCTCGGTTGCCGTGCGATTCTCTTTGACCCGGATGGCGCAACGTCCTCGTTGCCCGAGTTTGCGGATCTGGCCGCCACGTGCGTGCTCGTCGCGCGGTCGTGGAGCGAGATCGCTGCCTTTGTACGCGCGTCTTCGCGTCGTGTCTCGGTCTCACGCAAGACCCGCGAGACCGACATCAACCTGACCCTCGACCTCGACGGCCTCGGACCGTCTGGAATCTCGACCGGACTGAAATTCTTCGACCACATGCTCGACCAGATCGCCCACCATTCGGGGTGTTCACTGGCTCTCGAGTGTCGCGGAGATCTGGAAGTCGACGAACACCATACGATCGAGGATGTCGCCATCGTTCTCGGCGGCGCAATCGCGCGGGCAATAGGCGACAAGCGCGGAATGGACCGCTATGGCTTCGCGCTCCCGATGGACGAGTGCCGCGCTCTCGTCGTACTCGATTTCGGCGGCCGTGCCGATTTTGACTGGGACGTTAATTTCACCCGTGAGTATGTCGGCGATGTGCCGACCGAAATGTTCCGCCATTTCTTTATGTCGCTATGTCACTCGATGAACGCCAATCTTCATATCAAAGCCGTCGGTGAAAACAATCATCATCTGGCAGAATCGGTGTTCAAAGGTTTTGCGCGAGCGCTTCGTGCGGCTGTCC
>CAYVXC010000246.1:0-2091 GCA_964454925.1 uncultured Bacteroides sp. | reverse complement strand
TCACCGTCCGTCCGACCCAGATGGCCGAAGACATGAAGCGCAACAACGGTTTCATCCCCGGCGTCAAACCCGGCAAGAAGACTGCCGAGTACCTCGACACAATCATGTCGCGCATCACTCTCCCCGGTTCGATTTTCCTCGGAATCGTTGCGATCCTTCCCGCTTTTGCCCGTTTCTTCGGCATCAGCCAGAACTTCGCACAGTTCTTCGGTGGAACTTCGCTCCTGATTATGGTGGGTGTTGTTCTTGACACTCTTCAGCAGATCGAGTCACATCTGATGATGCACCACTACGACGGTCTGATGAAAGAAGGCAAGATCAAAGGCCGCACGACAGGTCAGGGCTATTGATAATCGCCACCGCTATCCGGGAATCCCTGTCAGCCTCTGACAACCAACCTCCCCGGAAACCCGTGACAGACAGTCCGAAATTAGAAAAAAGCCTTAGTCGCCCTGCCGGTCGTTTGACCGGTGGGGCGTACGAGGGAACAGAAAACCGACTTTGAGCGAGACTCAAAAATTCTTTATCACTAAAAATGATTTATCTCAAAACGCCCGAAGAAATCCAGGCAATGGAACCGGCCAACGATCTGGTCAGCCGAACCCTCGGCGAAGTGGCCAAATGGATCGAACCCGGCGTGACGACCCGAAAACTTGACAACATCGCCCGCGAATTTATCATTGACAATGGCGGCCGCCCCGCCTGTCTCGGATATCAGGGTTTCCCCGCGACTCTCTGTATCGAGGTCAACGAGGTGATTGTTCATGGTTTCCCGTCGAACTATACGCTTCGCGAAGGTGACATCATCGGAACCGACTGCGTCGTGGCCAAAGACGGATATATGGGCGATTCGTGCTATACCTTTGCTGTCGGCGAGGTTGACCCGAAAATCATGAACCTGATGAAGACCACCAAAGAATCGCTCGCCGTCGGAATAGAAAATTTCAAAATCGGCAAACGGATCGGAGACATCTCGAACGCCATCCAGACCTACTGTGAGAAACGCGGCTACTCGGTCATTCGTGAAATGTGTGGCCATGGAATCGGCCGCGACATGCACGAAGACCCTGAAGTGCCCAACTATGGGCGCCGCGGAATCGGTCCGCTCATTAAAAACGGAATGGTCATAGCCATCGAACCGATGATCAGTCTCGGAAGCCGGAACATCATCATCGAGCCCGACGGATGGACATGCCGGACACGCGACCGAAAACCCTCGGCCCACTACGAGCACACCGTCGCCATGGTCGATGACGAAGTCAAGATTCTCACAACCTTCAAATATGTCAAGGAAGCTCTCGGCGAAAGATACATCTGAGAATTCCCCGTCACGGAAAATTAAATCAAACACGACAAAAATCGCTTAAACACAAAGTATGGCAAAACAAGCAGCAATCGAACAAGACGGAACAATTGTTGAAGCACTGTCAAACGCAATGTTCAGAGTCGAACTCGAAAACGGACACCAGATCACTGCACACATCTCGGGCAAAATGAGAATGCACTACATCAAGATTCTGCCCGGCGACAAAGTGCGCGTCGAAATGTCGCCCTACGATCTGTCAAAAGGCCGAATCGCATTCCGTTACAAATAACAGATTCCGCGCCTCGGTCTCTGTTCAGTCATAACAGTGACAGCGATATTCCGCGGCCGTCGGTCAACCCCGGCCGTCATGACCTCCAAAGCTTTAACCAAACATTAACTATTATACTAAAAGACCAATGAAAGTAAGAGCCTCTGTTAAAAAACGCACCCCGGACTCAAAAATCGTTCGCCGCAAGGGTCGTCTCTATGTGATCAACAAAAAAAATCCTAAGTACAAACAGCGCCAAGGATAAATCATTTTTTTTTGCTAACTTTGCAGAAAATTGACGCCTTCGGCACGAAAACCGCTGTTCACGAAGCTTCTTGAGGCTTTATGAACAAAAAAATCGAGCCAAAAGCGCCAAATTTGCGCGCCCAAAAGACGCCTGTAACAGTAAAGTGAAAAGAATTAAGAAACTTTAACTAAAGAATATGGCAGTAAGAATCGTGGGAGTTGACCTCCCCCAAAACAAGCAAGGCCAAATTGCCCTGACCTACATCTTCGG
>CAYVXC010000245.1:0-2119 GCA_964454925.1 uncultured Bacteroides sp. | reverse complement strand
AAAGATAATGTATTTTTTCGAAAACCAACGACTTTCACCCTCGCGAAATTCACCCGTCATCTTTTCTGAATAGCCGGCGGACTACCAAAACAGGCCCGAATTTAGCGGTAAGATATAAATAAACCTCTCCGCTTTCCTCTTTTCCTCAAAATTAATTGCTATTTTTGCAGTTGATAAAACACCTCCAATATCATTCACCTTGCAAAAAACAGCGTCTAAAGGTAGACACTGTATACCTTGGAAGGCAATTTTTCGCAAAAGAACCGGCCACCGATGAAGAAAGTAAACGAAATAATGAGACGTTGGACCGCTCTTCAACCCCTTTCTGACAGAGACAAGGAATTGTTGAGCCGTCGATTTACTATTGATTTCAATTATAACAGCAATCATATTGAAGGCAACACTCTAACCTACGGCCAGACCGAAATTCTTTTGCTATTCGGAAAAATTATCGGTGAAGCTGATGTAAAGGATGTCGAAGAGATGACTGCCAGTAATGTCGGCCTTAAAATGATGGCTGAAGAGGCCGGTCTTAAAGACGTCCCCCTTACTCAAAACTTTATCCGTACGCTCCATAAAACTTTGTTGCGTGACGATTATATTGTTTACCGCAATCTGCCGGGAGGTCAGATTACAAGTTACATAATCCATGCCGGACAGTATAAAACACGTCCTAATAGCGTTATAACGCGCTATGGTGACCGTTTTGAATATGCATCTCCCGAAGAGACTCCTGCCCTGATGGCTGACCTCGTGGATTGGTATAACAAAGCTGAAAAAGCAGGCACATTGTCGCCTATAGAACTCGCAGCTATCTTTCATTACAGATATATCCGCATCCATCCGTTCGAAGACGGAAACGGACGCATCGCGCGCCTGATGGTGAATTATATCCTTTCTCGTCATGGCTATCCGATGATTGTCGTAAGAAGTCGTAAGAAAAACGAATATCTGGAGGCCTTGCACAAAGCCGATATGACAGTTGGTGTAGCACCGTCGCTTGGCGCTCATGCCTCCAAGAGAGATATGCAGCCATTTCTGACATACTTCAAGAGACTGTTTATCGAAGAGATAACCTATAATATCCGCTTTCTTACCGAACGGGGTGAAAATGTTTGGTGGTTCGACGGCAAAAGAATAAACTTCAGAAGTGACACGACAAGCAAGTTACTCAATCTCATATACGCTTCACCTGAAATTACCATAAGTGAACTATCGGACGAGATCGGCATAAGCGTTGCTGCAATTAACAAACAACTAAAACAACTGACCGTCAAGGGCTATATTCAGCGAGCTGAAAAAGATGGCTCCTGGAGGGTGATCATCACCCCTTCGGTCTAATCTCATCGTCTCTTAATGAACAACCCTGCTACACACAAATAACCAACAAGATATAACTTCAACAACTCTCCAAAGATAGTCTACACTAAATCTATTGATATTCTATCCACTATTAAGAAAAAATACTCTTTTAAAGTTTCTAAACTCAGTAAAAGCATTAATCATGACAGACATCAAACTAATAACAAGCACAATAAACGATTATCTCGACAAAAATAATCTAAACGAAATTACAGCGGTTGAAGCCAATCGGATTCTAGACAAGGCTGGAGTATTGAAGGATTCCACAAGTCGGCCGGGGCTACCACTACGTAATCTTCTTAGAGATAACAAAATACCAAATGCAGAATACAGAATTAAACCGGGAGACAAAAGAGGTTTTTGGTTTATTCTCCATTCTTAACTTTAATAATAGAGAACAAGAACTTTATATTCCCTTCCCTTGCAGCCTTTTCCATCTCTTCATTTTTAGAAAATTCTAACCGAAATTAGCCTAACTACGGTAATATTTCGATTATAGATGTCAGCGGGGTTGGCGTCGGAGGATGGCCCGAAGTACTTCGCGCCTCAATACTTTGGACTGTCTCAACAATTATTTTGATAAGCTGAGATAAAATTGTAAATTTGCAATGTAATAGCAAATAGGTTGAGCGTTTGAACGCCAATGCACGATTGATTAACCGATTGGGTATGAATAAGGATTCTCTTGAATTCGTCACTTACTGTATTAGTAAACTTTCTCAGTTACTAAATCTGACTCAGGGAGAGGTGTATCGAC
>CAYVXC010000244.1:0-2131 GCA_964454925.1 uncultured Bacteroides sp. | reverse complement strand
TCATCTGCCGTCCGGCCTCTGCCGTTTTGCGAGTGCAAAGGTACAACCTTTTTCCTACTCAACCAAATTTTATGTTGTAAAAGTATGTTTTAAAACATGTTTTTAACATTTATTTGCAAAACAAGTAGAATTGAGAGAGAAGAGTTGAGATATATGATGGCGAAAAATGAATACTACCAGGAGTGCAATTAAGTATTTACAGAAGAGAGGCACAAGCGTTAGGACGATTTTTAATATATAATGTGGGATTATGTCACCGTTTTTGCGTAACTTTGCAGAGCATTCTCCGAAATGCAAATTCACACTCCCGGCACCACACGCCGCAACCTTCAAACGTTCACAACTTAGCTACCCTATTTTCACTAATGATAACTCAAGATCAACTTAAAGACATTCAAGAGCGCCGAACAGCTTTAAAACACTATCTCGACATCGACAACAAGAAGATTCAAGTCGAAGAAGAAGAATTGCGTACCCACGTGCCTGATTTTTGGGAACATCCCAAAGAAGCGCAGGCTCAGATGAAAAAGATTAAAGATCTTCAGCACTGGCTGGATGGTTTTGAAGAAGTCGATAAAGCCGTTGAAGAAGTCGCAACCGGGTTTGAATTTGTAAAAGAAGGCCTTATTGAAGAAGCGGAAGTTGATTCCTTATATGCCGACGCGGTTGCCAAAATCGAGAATCTCGAACTTCGCAACATGCTTAGACGCGAAGAGGATAAACTCGGAGTGGTTCTCAAAATTAACTCCGGTGCAGGTGGCACAGAAAGTCAGGACTGGGCTTCGATGCTAATGAGAATGTACCTTAGATGGGCCGAAAAAAACGGTTATAAAACATCTATTGCCAACCTTCTTGATGGTGACGAAGCCGGAATCAAATCATGTACGATCAATGTAGAAGGCGATTTTGCATACGGCTACCTCAAGAGCGAAAACGGTGTTCACCGACTTGTCCGCGTATCACCATACAACGCACAAGGCAAGCGCATGACATCGTTTGCATCTGTATTCGTAACCCCGTTGGTCGATGACACAATTGAAGTAAAAGTTGACCCGGCATGTGTTTCATGGGACACCTTCAGATCCGGAGGCGCCGGCGGTCAGAACGTGAACAAGGTTGAATCGGGTGTTCGACTCAGATACCAATTCACGGATCCGTACACCGGAGAACAGGAAGAGATTCTGATCGAAAATACAGAAACACGCGATCAGCCAAAGAATAAGGAAAACGCGATGCGACAACTGAGGTCCATACTCTATGACAAAGAACTTCAGCACAGGCTTCAGGAGCAAGCAAAAATTGAGGCAGGAAAGATGAAAATTGAATGGGGCAGCCAAATCAGGTCATATGTCTTCGACGATCGTCGCGTCAAAGATCACCGCACTAACTACCAGACGAGTGACGTCAACGGAGTGATGGACGGCGATATCGACGATTTCATCAAAGCTTACCTGATGGAATTTGCCGGTGCCGACGACTCTGAATAAACGCTTCAATCCAATTCTTTTCTCCAAGTAATATACCATGTCAAAAATTAGAAGCATTCTCACCGGCCTTGCCACAGTCGCAGGCATTTTCGGCGCCGTCGCATCAGAAACCATCGATGAACGCCACCGCGACCTGTCAATATATCAAATTATGGTCGCATCGTTCCAGAATGATCCTGATGGAGCACCAGGCTACCAGGCCATGTGGGGTCCAGATAATCAGACTAAAAACGGTAATATACGCGGAATAATCAATGCTCTCGATTACATCAAGGACCTTGGTGTGAATGCTATCTGGCTGACTCCGGTCTTTGATTCTTCGAAAGCTATAGGAGATGAGAAGCTTCAGGCAACAGGCTATTTTACTAACGATTACTTTAAGATTGACCCTCACTTCGGGACCGAAGCCGACTTCAAGGAATTGGTTGACGAAGCTCATAAACGCGGTCTCTACGTTATACTTGACGGCGTGTTCGGACATCATGGAGGAGTTAACACTCCGTCACCGTCGGGCTACGAAATTGACTGCACCATCTCGGGCAATGATCGAAACGAAGGTACCGGAAACGTGGCCTATCCCGGTTCTCTCGACTATTTCAAAGAAGTAGCTACCTGGTGGATCGACAACTACGAGATTGATGGCT
>CAYVXC010000243.1:0-2148 GCA_964454925.1 uncultured Bacteroides sp. | reverse complement strand
ACTCGCGACTCTACAATCTGCTCTTCGAGCCTATTAACCGTTGCCTGGACGGTTTTGATAACGGCTATGCCCGACTGCTCGGGTGGGTTGTGCGCCACAAACTGATAACCGTCATTCTCTGTCTGGCTACTTTCTTCGGCTCGCTCCAGCTGATGAAAGACGTCGGTACCGAGTTTTTCCCGACCAACGATGACGGTCGTCTCGGTGTAAGTCTCGAACTTCCGATCGGTACGCGTGTTGAAATTGCCCGCGAAGTCACCGACCGCCTGGTCAAAGAGTGGGAAGAAAAATATCCCGAGATAAAGGCTCTTAACTATACTGTCGGCTCGGCCTCGTCGGACAATACCTGGGCATCGCTTAGTGATAACGGTCCACACATCATATCGATGAACATCAAACTCGTTGATCCCGGCGAACGTACCCGCGGCATCGTCGAAATCGCCGAAAAAATGCGTTCCGACCTTACTTATTACCCCGAATTTGTCAAATCTCAGGTCAATGTGGGCGGTAACCGTGGCGGCGCCATGGGCGGCCAGTCGACAGTCGACTTCGAAATCTATGGCTATGATTTCAACGAAACCGACTCGGTGGCCCGGATGTTGAAGACCGAACTGGCGAAGATTCCCGGAACGGCCGATATCATGATTTCGCGTTCTGACTATCAGCCGGAGTATCAGGTTGATTTCGATCGTGAGAAGCTTGCTATCTACGGGCTTAACCTTCAGACAGCGGCCATGAACCTGAGAAACAGAATCAACGGTTCGACGGCATCGAAATTCCGCGAGGACGGTGAAGAATATGATATCAAAGTGATGTACGACCCCGACCGCCGTACTTCGATTGAGGATATCGAGAATATCATGATCTATAATGCGGCCGGCAAGGGTGTCCGTGTGCGCGATGTCGGTACGGTTGTCGAGCGCTTCTCTCCCCCGACCATTGAACGAAAGGACCGCGAACGCATCGTCACCGTCTCGACAGTCGTACAGGGTGTCCCGATGAGCGAAGTGGTTATCGCGGCCGAAGCGGCCATCGATGCGATGGACATTCCTCAGGGCATCTCGATAGAACTGGCCGGTTCTTTCGAAGACCAACAGGAATCGTTTACCGATCTTCTGACACTCGCAGTTCTGATCGTCGTGCTCGTGTATATCGTAATGGCCGCTCAGTTTGAGTCCTACACCTATCCGGCCATCATCATGACTTCACTCCTGTTCGCCTTCTCAGGTGTGTTCATGATTCTATGGATCACCGGTCACACCCTGAACGTGATGTCAATGATCGGAGCAATCATGCTTATCGGTATCGTTGTGAAGAACGGTATCGTACTGATTGACTACATTTCTCTCAACCGCGAACGCGGAATGTCAATTCGCCGCGCGACGATTGACGGAGGCCGCTCGCGTCTGCGTCCGGTCGTTATGACCACGTTGACCACCATTCTCGGTATGGTTCCGATGGCATGTGGTACGGGCCAGGGCGCCGAAATGTGGCGGCCTATGGGTGTTGCGGTCATCGGCGGTCTTACGTTCTCGACGATTCTGACCCTTCTGTTTGTCCCGACGCTCTATTGTATTTTTGCAGGATTCGGTCTGAAACGCTCGCGTCGTAAACATCACCGTCAGCTTGACAAAGCAAAAAAAGAAGCACTGAAAATCCAACAAAATAAATAGTCATGAAAGCCGTAATGATAACATACGACCAGGCTCATCATGAGGCTCTGTTGTCAATTCTTGAACGTTCGAACTGTCGCGGATATACAGCGTGGCCCGAAGTCACGGGACGCGGTACATCGACCGGTGACCCTCACCTCGGAAGCCATGCGTGGCCGACCATGAACGCGGCCATCTATACCGTCGTTGAGGACTCTCGTCTCGATTCACTGCTTGAGCGCCTGGCTGCGCTTGACCGAGAACGTCCTCTGCTCGGACTCCATGCGTTCGCCTGGACAATAGAAAAAATGGTATAAGACAACGCATTATTCATCTATATTAATTGCCGGTTCAAAAATTTTCCTTATTTTTGAACCGGTAATTGTTTTTCACCTAAATCTATGACTATGCGTAAGCCGTTAGCTCTCCTTTTCTCGCTTCTCTGGGTCAGTTTCAACCTCGTCGCTCAAATCAATGATGACCGCGTGAAGCTGCC
>CAYVXC010000242.1:0-2150 GCA_964454925.1 uncultured Bacteroides sp. | reverse complement strand
ACCTCCTGAACCGAACCTTCGGCAAGCATGGCGAAACCGGTCTGGCGGCAAGCCATTACGTCCTGGTGGTCACCGAAAATCGAAAGAGCATGGCTTGCGATTGTACGGGCCGACACATGGAATACACACGGAAGAAGCTCACCGGCAATCTTATACATATTAGGAATCATCAGCAGGAGACCCTGCGAGGCGGTGTAGGTCGTGGTCAGCGCTCCGGCCTGAAGCGAACCGTGCACCGCACCGGCGGCGCCGCCTTCTGATTGCATTTCCTGAACGAGGACGGGTTCTCCGAACATGTTTTTACGACCGGCGGCCGACCAGTCATCTACAAATTCAGCCATCGTTGACGACGGGGTGATCGGGTAAATGGCGGCAACCTCGGTGAAAAGATAGCTCACGTGGGCTGCGGCCTGATTACCGTCACAGGTCAAGAATTTCTTTTCTTTACTCATAAAATCTTAGTAATCAAATGTAAATATGATAGTTTGGATTGATTCTACAGAGAAAACGCGACCCAAAAGGGCCTAAATACGTAATGTATCGCAAAGTTACAAAAAAAATCGCGGGTCGAATCTTTTTTATACTATTTTTTTCACCATACATATTTAATTATAGCCGAAAGCCGCCCGGAGGAATCGCGGGCGGTTTTCGGAGAGGTCTGTAAAATCAGATTCAGAAATCAGGAATCGAGTCATTCGAGAAGTCATTCATGGCCAGGTCGTCGTCGACGTCGGGCATCGGGACATCGGGCATGTCATCAACCAGATCAGGTTCGGGAAGAACATCATAACCGTCCTGCATTGCCAGATACTGAATCACGTCCGTAACGCCGAGACCGGCATCTCCGATAGGAATGACCGCATCAACATCGGGATTGAAACCGTTGTCACCGTCAACGTCGACATAAAGGTTATCGAATATTCCGTCACCGTCTTCGTCAAGAAGAACAACCTGATGACCGTTAAGCTCTCCGGTCGCAAGATACATCACTCCACCTTCTGCATTCTCGGCCGTGTCGATTCCGGTAATGGTAAGGTTGAACGTATCGTCAATTTCAGGAGCCTCCGTATCGGTGGGGAAGGTCACGCGAGCCATGAATTCCGAACGCTGTCCGTTTGACATTGCGTCCCATTCCTCTGCATAATATGTACCATAAAGATTGCCGTGCCACTCGAAGACACCTCCGGCTCCGACCTGTTCGCGAGCGGCGGCGAAGGCAGCCGCAAACGAAAGTCCGTCATCGACATGAGCAACGGGGATACCGTTCTCGTTGACAAGCATAGCCTCCATCTCCGTAGGGGTAGTCAGCGAAGCTTCGGGAACATCATCGCCGGGGACATCGACCGAAACTACATTGTTGTCGCCTGATGTAACGACGGTTACCTCTGCAACCTGATGAGTGTCGGCGTGATGCGCGCCGGGACCGCCAACAACTGGATTATCGTCGCTTATAATCTGACTCTGGTGGCCGTGATGTTCAACACCGGCGCTTTGACGCGACACCGGCGATTCGACTTTAACCTCCGAAACATTCGCGTGTTCGTCGGCGACACTATGGTTGCTGTTATTATTCGGAAGATCATACGGATCATCAATCGTGGTCCGTTCACGATCAGAGATAACAGATTCTGTATCGACCCCGGTCAGTTCGGCTTCGGGGGTTGCGGCTTCAGACAAGGTGCTATCGGGAGCCAGTCCACGGATTTCAGGATTTGTGTGGCTTCCGGCTGCCATTGAAGACACACCGAAGCCTACTGCGCTACCCGCAACAAAGCCACCTATACCGGCACCTACTCGGCCAATACTTTTTACAAAATCCAGTTTTTTCTTGCTGATCGGAGCAGCCGGATTGAATTCCTGAATACGGGTCTGTTCGTCATCGTGGGTATTCTTTGTTGCTGACATAGGAGTAATATTTTTATGGTTATAATTTTTCTATTTTGTGTCAGGCCGTTACTATCGGTTGACGATGCAAAGTTAACTAAATAAACCAACCAAATGCAACAAAAAAATAAAATAAAGGACAAACCCACCGGTTTAATCCACAAAATACCCGGAATCACCGGGAGGCTTCCACAAAAACAAGCCCTTAAATTTGGAAAACGCCGTTTCCCGTTGTATCTTTGCGACATATAAACCAATCCAACCGT
>CAYVXC010000241.1:0-2153 GCA_964454925.1 uncultured Bacteroides sp. | reverse complement strand
TTTTTTTGGTATTTCAAAAAGATTTGGTAATTTTGCTTATTGACAAACGAACTCAAAAATTTTACTAACCCAACATAGTCTAACTTCAATCACCATGAGCGACAAATATACCGATGCGATCGCTGCCTCGAAGGTCCTCACCGACGACGCGGCTGTAAAGTCTGCCGTAGAAAAAATTCTCGCTGACCATCTCGAAGAAAATAAAAATACGGAGGTTTATAAATTCCTTTTCAACACAATCGATCTCACGACCCTCAAAGCAACCGATTCTCCCCGTTCGGTGGCCGAATTTACCGAGCGTGTCAATGCGTTTGACGAGGAATATCCTCAGCTGAAAAACGTGGCCGCCATCTGTGTCTATCCCAACTTTGCCCAGATCGTCCGCACGGTTCTCGAGGTGTCGAGTGTTGACATTGCCTGTGTATCGGGCGCATTCCCCTCGTCTCAGAGCTTTATCGAAACAAAAATCGCTGAAACCGCTCTTGCGGTCGATGGAGGCGCCGACGAAATCGACATCGTCCTCAATCTCGGCAACTTCCTCGACGGCGACTATGAGGAGGTCTACGACGAAATCAGCGAGCAGAAACATTCTTGCCGCCAGGCCCGTCTGAAAGTCATTCTCGAGACCGGTGCACTCAAAACCGCCGAAAACATCAAGGCGGCCTCGGTCCTCGCCATCCTCGGCGGTGCCGACTTTCTGAAAACCTCGACCGGCAAGGAATATCCGGGCGCAAGCCTCGAAGCGGCCTACGTCATGTGTCAGGTCATCAAGGAACACTACGAAGCAACCGGCAACATGGTCGGCTTCAAATGTTCGGGTGGTGTCGCCACGACGGCCGAAGCTGTCGCTTACTACACCATCGTCAAGGAAGTCCTCGGCGAAAAATGGCTCTCGAACGAATGGTTCCGCATCGGTGCCAGCCGTCTTGCAAACAATCTCCTGAGCGATATCCTCGGCGAGGAAACCAAATTCTTCTGATTCATAAACTCCGTTCTCTCCCATCGATGTCCATGCTCCAAAATCTGCCGACAGATTCCTATCCCGGCCGTGACACCGACTTCTTCGTCGTGGTCGACGGTCGTCCAAAAGGTCCGTTCAAGGGCCTGAGACAAGTCTTCGAACTCAACATCACCCCCGATACGCCGATCTGGTATCAGGGGCTGGAGTACTGGACCCCGGCCGCCATCGACGAGGTGACGCGCCAGCTCTTTGACCCCGGGAGTGCTTTCTATGCCGCCAACCCCGACGCGCTCGACGTCATGAAGGCGCGTACCCGGGGCCTCACGACGCCCAACCGTCCCGACCCGTCGCGACTGCCTGATCCTCCGGCGCCTGCAAAGGCTCCGGAGGGGGCGGCGCCGTCGGTCGTTGCCACGGCTGCCCCTGTCGGGGCCATCGCGTTGACCGCTGTCCCCAAAAGCTATATTGTCGGGTCGCTTTTAATTCTTTTCCTGATGTCGCTTCCCGCGGGAGTCATAGCCCTGATCTATTCGTTTAAGACGCGGCGCAAGATCCGCGAAGCCGACATAGCCGCCGCGGCGCGTGCTTCCGAAATTTCCCAGTTATGGATTGCCATCGGGATCGTCCTCGGACTGATATGGATGGTCGCGTGGCCCCTGATCTCAGCCGGATTCTAACACCATAAATTCAACCCCATATGAGCCGAATTGATATTGCCCGTCTCCGTAAACAAAACGGAATGAGTCAGAGCGAGCTTGCCCGCGAGTTACAGATCAATCAGAGTTTCCTGTCGGCTATAGAAAACGGCCGCAGTCCCCTTCCGCTCGAAAAAGAGGATATGTTGATGCAGATTTTTGGCCTTGACACTCTTGAGGGTTATATGATCGACGATGTGCCGCGGGCTGTCGCCGAGCTGACTGAGGGCGACCTCATCAAACAACTGTTGAATCGCTTTCATGCCCAGGCTCATAGTGCGGAGAACACCGACCATCACCGCGCTCATCACGAACGGATCGACACCCTTGAACAACAGCTCGCCGCCATGATCGAGCGCCTCGACTTCCTGCTCCGCCACAACGAAACGCTGGCCTCACGCAACGACGCCCTCGCGGCCCGGTGTGACGAACTTCGCGACGAAGTCGACCGCCTCCGCCGCGAAAAACACAGTTGACCACTCCTTTCAAGAGGATGT
>CAYVXC010000240.1:0-2156 GCA_964454925.1 uncultured Bacteroides sp. | reverse complement strand
GTACCCTGAGCCGGGATCGAACCGGCACGGATTGCTCCATTGGTGTTTGAGACCAACGCGTCTACCGATTCCGCCATCAGGGCTTTGGTTGGGCAAAGGTAGATAATTTTTTTATTTTATGCAACTTTTTGTAGCCCGAAGGAGAATCGAACTCCTATCTAAAGTTTAGGAAACTTCTATTCTATCCGTTGAACTATCGGGCCGAGGTCGACGGGCAGCCGCCGGAACGGCCACCGCGGTGCAAAGTTAGTGTTTATCGCCGAGTCATGCAAATAAAACGGTAGGTGTTTTGCGTCGCCGGATCGGTTTGGGCGGCTGAACTGCTTTCGATTTCCCATTCCCCGGTTTCGAGAACAGGGAAGAAGGTGTCGGCATCGGGGACGTCGGCATCGATTTCGGTTAGATAGAGCCGGTCGGCCATCGGAAGAGCCTCGGCATAGATCTGGCCGCCGCCGATTATGAAGGGTTGAGCATCGTCAGTAAGGGAGGCGAGTGCATCAGCGAGCGAATGGAAGACGCGTATGCCGGGGCGGGAATAGTCGCGGTTCCGGGTAATGACGAGGTTGTCGCGTCCCGGCAGGGGGCCACCGGGAAGTGATTCGAAGGTTTTCCGGCCCATGATGACGGGACGGCCCATGGTGACGGCCTTGAAGTGGCGCAGGTCTTCACGGATGTGAAACAGGAGATCTCCGTTGCGGCCGATCGCATGGTTGCGGGCCACGGCGACGATGATTGATATTGTCATGGGCGAGAAGCGTTGTTAGAGGGTCAGACGGAAACTTTACCGGCAATATGGGGATGGGGATCGTAGCCTTCGAGACGGAAATCGTCGTAGGTGAAATCGTTGATGTCTTTGACGTCGGGATTCAGAATCATCCGGGGGAGAGGGCGGGGCCGGCGAGTGAGCTGGAGGCGCACCTGGTCGAAGTGGTTGTGATAGATATGCGTATCACCGAGTGTATGGATAAACTCACCGGGCCGGAGGCCGGTGACCTGAGCAACCATCATGAGCAGCAAGGCGTAGGAGGCGATGTTGAACGGGACTCCAAGGAAGGTGTCGGCGCTCCGCTGATAGAGCTGGAGCGACAGGCGGCCGTCGGCCACATAGAACTGGAAGAAGGTGTGACATGGCGGGAGATTCATATTGTCAAGGTCTCCGACGTTCCACGCGCTGACAATGATTCGTCGCGATGTCGGATTGTTCTTTATCTGATCGATGGCGACCGCAAGCTGATCGACGAAGCCTCCTTTATAGTCGGGCCACGAACGCCACTGGTAGCCGTAGATATGGCCCAGATCCCCGTTTTCGTCGGCCCATTCGTTCCATATCCTTACTCCGTTTTCCTGAAGGTAGCGGACGTTTGTGTCGCCTTTGATGAACCACAGAAGTTCGTGGATGATAGATTTGAGATGGGTTTTCTTGGTGGTGACAAGCGGAAAACCGTCGGCGAGATCGAAGCGCATCTGGTAGCCGAATACCGATCGCGTCCCGGTTCCCGTCCGATCGCCGCGGTCCACGCCATTTTCAAGAATATGGTTGAGCAGGTCGAGATATTGTTTCATTGGGCTGATTGGTTAACTGACAACAAAGGTAGCGTTTTTTTTTGACAAAACACCGAGCGGAGCCGACCAAATGGCCGGCTCCGCTCTTTTAACCGTTCTGTCAAACCGATCTTTAGAGGTCTTCTTCGATAGCAAACGGATCGTCGAGTGATTCGTCAAAAAGATCGTTGATTTCGTCGGTCAGCTTTTCGTCGGCGTCATCAGCGGCCTTGGCTGCTTTTTTCGACTTTTTAGCGGGAGCGGTTTTTTCCTCTTCGGCGGGAGCTTCGGGCCGGCTTTCGGCTTCGAGACGGGCTCGGGTAGCACGCGCGGTGGCTGTCTCGGGGCGCGCATCGGCCGCACGAAGTGCCTCCATGATCTTTTCCTCGAGTTCGTCGGCGAGTTCGGGATTGTCATTGATCATTTTCTTGGCTGCGTCGCGGCCTTGGGCAAGCTTTGTATCGTTATAGCTGAACCACGATCCGCTCTTCTTGATGATGCCGTATTCGACTCCGAGGTCAAGAATCTCACCCGAGCGCGAAATACCTTCGCCAAACATGATATCGAATTCGGCGCGTTTGAAAGGAGGAGCCACTTTGTTCTTGACAACTTTG
>CAYVXC010000239.1:0-2171 GCA_964454925.1 uncultured Bacteroides sp. | reverse complement strand
TGATAGGCGCACCGTTGGCGGGGTTGAGAATGTTGTGGGCACCGAGCATCAGCATTTGTGCTTCGAGTATCGCTTCGTTGCCCAGAGGGAGGTGTACAGCCATCTGGTCACCGTCGAAGTCGGCGTTGAATGCCGTACATGCGAGCGGGTGGAGCTGAATAGCTTTACCTTCAATCATTTTGGGCTGGAAAGCCTGAATACCCAGACGGTGAAGTGTCGGGGCACGGTTGAGCAATACGGGGTGACCTTTCATCACGTATTCGAGGATATCCCAAACTACTGGTTCTTTGCGGTCAACGATTTTCTTTGCTGATTTGACAGTTTTTACGATGCCGCGTTCAATGAGTTTGCGGATAACGAACGGTTTATATAATTCGGCGGCCATATTTTTAGGTATGCCGCATTCGTGCATTTTGAGTTCCGGACCAACCACGATAACCGAACGAGCGGAGTAGTCGACACGTTTACCGAGCAAGTTCTGACGGAAGCGACCTTGTTTGCCTTTGAGTGAGTCAGACAGAGACTTGAGGGGACGGTTAGCTTCGGTCTTAACAGCCGATGATTTACGTGAGTTGTCGAGCAGAGAGTCTACAGCTTCCTGAAGCATACGTTTCTCGTTGCGGAGAATTACTTCAGGTGCTTTGATTTCTATGAGTCGTTTGAGACGGTTGTTGCGGATAATCACGCGGCGATAGAGGTCGTTGAGGTCCGAGGTGGCGAAACGGCCGCCATCGAGGGGTACAAGCGGACGCAGTTCGGGCGGAATTACGGGAACAGCCTGAAGAATCATCCACTCGGGTTTGTTGCGATGGCGTGAAGCGCGGAAGGATTCTACTACCTGCAAGCGCTTGAGTGCTTCGGTCTTGCGCTGTTGTGAACCATCTTTGTTGGCCATGTCGCGGAGTTGATATGAGAGGTCGTCAAGGTCAAGACGTACCAGAAGGTCGTAGATAGCTTCGGCTCCCATTTTGGCAATGAACTTGTTAGGGTCATTGTCATCAAGCATCTGGTTCTCTTTGGGGAGATTGTCGATGATGTCGAAGTATTCTTCTTCGGTGAGAAGGTCATACTGCTGTACGCTGTCGACTATACCGGGTTGGATCACGATGTAGCGTTCGTAGTAGATAACGGCATCGAGTTTCTTTGAGGGCAAGCCAAGCAGGTAGCCGATTTTGTTAGGGAGCGAACGGAAGTACCAGATGTGGGCTACGGGAACTACGAGTTTGATGTGACCCATGCGTTCGCGACGCACTTTTTTTTCGGTTACCTCCACGCCGCATCGGTCGCAGACGATGCCTTTGTAGCGGATACGTTTGTATTTACCGCAATGGCATTCATAATCTTTGACGGGACCGAAGATGCGTTCGCAGAACAGACCATCGCGTTCGGGCTTGTAAGTACGATAGTTGATGGTTTCGGGTTTGAGAACCTCGCCCGATGACTTCTCGAGAATTTCTTCAGGAGAAGCCAGGCCGATTGAGATTTTGCTGAACCCGGGTTTTATTTTGTTGTCTTTTCTAAAAGCCATATCTTAGATAGTTGACTGTGTGGAAAGTAAAAGTGAGACGAGAGGTTTATTGTTCGAGTGAGATGCTCAGACCCAGACCGCGGAGCTCGTGGAGGAGCACATTGAGTGATTCGGGGATACCTGCCGGTGGCATTGGATCGCCTTTGACAATTGCTTCATAGGCTTTTGAGCGACCTGTAACGTCGTCGGACTTGATGGTGAGAATCTCCTGAAGGATATGTGCTGCGCCGAATGCTTCGAGCGCCCAAACTTCCATCTCACCGAAACGCTGACCACCGAACTGGGCTTTACCACCGAGCGGCTGCTGGGTGATGAGCGAGTACGGGCCGATGGAGCGAGCGTGCATCTTGTCTTCCACCATGTGACCGAGTTTAAGCATATAGATTACACCTACTGTGGCGGGTTGGTCGAAGCGTTCGCCTGTGCCACCATCATAGAGGTATGTCTTACCATACCGGGGGAGTCCGGCTTTGTCGGTCCATTCGTTGAGATCATCGAGTGTTGCGCCATCGAAAATCGGGGTGGCGAATTTTTCACCGAGCTCACGTCCGGCCCAGCCGAGTACGGTCTCGAATATCTGACCGAGGTTCATACGCGAAGGCACACCCAGCGGGTTGAGGACGATGTCGACCGGAGTACCGTC
>CAYVXC010000238.1:0-2172 GCA_964454925.1 uncultured Bacteroides sp. | reverse complement strand
CTTTTGTTACGTGGTGTTGAAATTATCTAATTTCCACTCCAAGTTCGTAATTTTGCAACTGCTTGTTGATAATATGTGAAAACCGCAATACGTCCAATAATGAAAACAACTCATAGATTGATATTGGGAGATAGCCGTAACTTATCACTCATAAAAGATAAGTCCGTGCATCTCATTATTACCTCCCCTCCCTACTGGCAGTTGAAAGATTACGGAAATGCGGGACAGATTGGATTTCATGACAGTTACGAAAGTTATATCAACAATCTCAATCTCGTGTGGGCTGAATGTTATCGTGTGCTCCACGATGGCTGCCGCATGTGTATAAATATCGGTGATCAGTTCGCACGTTCCGTTTATTACGGTAGATATAAGGTAATTCCCATCCGCACAGAGATAATCCGTTTCTGCGAGGCTATTGGAATGGACTATATGGGAGCAATTATATGGCAGAAGCAGACCACAATGAATACCACCGGTGGCGGTGCAGTCATGGGTAGTTTCCCATATCCACGCAATGGCATCCTCAAGATCGACTATGAGTTTATTCTCATCTTTAAGAAACAAGGCAAAGCCCCCACGCCAGCCGTCGATCAGAAAAAACTTTCCGAGATGTCTAAGGAAGAATGGAACACCTATTTCGGATCCCATTGGACTTTCGGTGGGGCGAAACAAGACGGACATATAGCCGTATTCCCCGAGGAGCTTCCTCACCGTCTGACAAAGATGTTTTCTTTTGTAGGAGAGACTGTTTTCGATCCCTTTATGGGTAGCGGCACGACGGCTTTAGCAGCCCGAAATATCGGAAGAAATTCTGTCGGATACGAAATTAATCCTGACTTCAGGCAGTATTATGAACAGAAAGTGATCTCGTCTTTACCTTTCGGAGGTGCTGATTATTTCTTCGAACAAGACAATACCAACTTCAATATCACTGACAAGATGAATTCACTGCCCTACTTGTTCAGTGACCCGCACAAGTTAAATAATAAAATAGATCTCAAGAAACTACAATTCGGATCAAAAATAGATAAGGAAAGTAAGGATCGAGAAGAATATTACTCGGTAAAGTCAGTTTTGTCGCCCAATACCCTGTTACTAAGCAATGGTGTTATCATAAGACTTCTTGGTATTAAAGAAAAATCATCTGTAAATGGAAATGCCACCAAGTTCTTGGTGGAAAAAACGAAAGGTAGAAAAGTTTTCCTCCGATTCGATTCGGTGAAATATGACAACAACAATACGTTACTGTGTTACCTATATTTGGACAACAGGACCTTCATCAATGCCCATTTGTTGAAGAAAGGGTTAGCAGAGGTCGACTATTCTATTGATTTTAAATATAAAGGCAAATTTGAAAATTTGGTTAATCCATAATTATGGAAAAACGATCAATAAACTTCGGTAAAAAAGAACGGGTATTGAACTATGCTTGTCAGACTTACCAGCTTTCACGCCCCAACAAAGTAGGGGCTGTGATGGCGCTGATTCGTGACTGTCAGCCGACTTCATTTGAGGAGTGGGAGACGTGGTATTTCAAAAACGCGCGTACCGCAGGGAAAAAGCCGGTGAAAATTACTGCCGACACACTGAAAGAGTTGGGCGAAAGACTATATGCAAAAATTAAGGAGGTGGTTATCCCTGAATGGGAGGCGGCCTTCCGAGAATTGACGGAGCAGGATTGTATCGACTATATCTATAATCTGACGATAAATCGCACCTATGACGGATACCTTAGGGAAAAGTCTGTCGTAAATGATGGGTTGGCAAAGATTTTTCCAGAAATAGTATTCGAAGAAAGTGATCCCGATTTAGACCATGCCGGATATATCGATTATATCGCAAAGGTTGGGGACAAATGTATAGGTATACAGATCAAACCGATTACCGCAAGTGCAAACTTCGGAGGTTTTTCATTGACAGAGCGGATGAAGACAAGTTTTGAGTCCTTCAAAGAACAATTTGGTGGAGAAGTGTTTATCGTGTTTAGCTTGGATGGTGAGATAGCCAATAAAGAAGTTATCGATCAAATCCGGCAGGAAATAGCGCGCTTATCCTAATAACGGTTGTCGTTAGTTAGGACTTTCCGGGGCGGATCACGACTTCCGTTCTATCACGTAGTTGATGAGTGACTTCAAGTCATCGCGGGCGCTCGAGGGCTCAAATGTATCG
>CAYVXC010000237.1:0-2178 GCA_964454925.1 uncultured Bacteroides sp. | reverse complement strand
TCTTCATAAAAACTGTTAGTTAGTTTGAGATGTGGCAAAATTACGGAAAAAATTCAGTATTGTCAAATAATTTCTTCGCAATTTGTCACAATCGAATAAAATGAATTAAATTTGTAAACCGATTTAATTATCGGCATCTCCGACGACTGATTGAGACAAACATTATACACCAAAAACACTTAACCATGGGATTAGACTTATATTCCGGACAATTGACCCGCTACTATAGCCGCAACTGGGAGACCATCGTTCAGCAACACGCAAAGGAACAAGGGATAAATTGCGAATTGATTGACGCAACCGGCCATAAGATAAAATCCACCGAAAACAAAGATGAAATAGATCAAGTTCGCGAAAGCATTATCGAATGGGAAGGCAATCTTGCCGCGAACCTCAATCCGCCGATTCCTGCACCTCTATGGGACGAAACAACCGAATGTGACTACTACACAGACAAGCCTGATTGGCCTGCCTTCGGAGCGTTGGCACTGCTACAGGCCTGTCAAACTCTTAATCGTCCATTACCGGAATATATCGAAGAACGCCGGTCTGTCTTTGATAATCCGATCCTCAAAGAAGCTATGTCTGAAAATATCCCCAACTCATTGCTGTATAATGTAACAATGTGGATACCCATTCGCGACAAGTTAATTATTGAGACTGCCGGTCCGACAGGTGACCGGATCGCTATTGCAACCGTCCCGCTGCTAAGAAAGGAATTGGAGGAACTCAATCAAAAACTTTGGAAAGCCGATGAGGCTACTATACTCTCCTGGCGAGAAGACAAATATTACGACCCAATTATCGAAGAGTCTACAGAACCGAGACGACTTTTCGGCTTTATCCCTCTTAAGAAGAAAAGGACGAAAGTAAAGTTCCGCACCGAAGATCTGGCACAATGCGCCTTCTCAATGTTTTACGCAGCACTCCTCTTTGCCGAAGAGCACAAAGTTCCTATATTGTTGGATTATTAAAGGTCCTAAATAAAGTTTTTGAGGTCGAAGAACATCAACCGTGTTTCATCGTCCCTATCAGTTTCTGTAATGAACTGAAATCCATTACGCTCATAAAACGGCACGGCTGTTTGTAGTGCATCTACTGTGATAAATCGACAGCCAAGACGCTTCACATTAGAAAACGCGTATTTGATGTTATCAAGAATGAATGTACCAAGTCCCAATCCTGAGTACTCTTCATTTACAGCAAGACGACCTACTTTAACCGCCGGATAACTTCTGCGTCGCTTAGTATTAGGAATATTTCGGTTTAGCCTGTTCCATACTCCTTTTTCGTCGGGGTTAAAGGTTATCTTATCTGCGAGCAGACTGAAATATGCTGCGGTTCTGTTCTGCGCCATATATTCCAGAAGATAGGTCACAGCCATAAGCTCTCTTTGGAAATGCTTTGCGTCATCAAAGAAAAATTGGGTCAAATCAGAATCAGCGCATTTGAATGGTTTAATATCAGAGCCTTCAGTTAACTGAAACTGACGGAGCTTACTGAAATCCATCTTACCACTGGAAGTTACTGATTGACTTCATGACCTCATAGGCCTTGCGAGCGCGTTCCTTCTCTTCTTGCGACACGGGTTTAGCGTCAGAAATGAGTATTTCAAATCTTTCAGCATCCTTCCCTGTAAGTTCTGGTGTCTCTTTAATCGGTCGTGCCATAAGTAGAAAGTATAATTATATTCCACAAAGTTATAACAATATAACGGATTATACAAACATGTAGATGTTAAAGGCTCAAAAATCTGACTAATATTATTATTGTAGTTATTGTTAAATCGTGTATTATTATTTGATATTTTTTGATTAACTTTGCGATAAAATATATCGAACTCATTATCTACCGTATTAATTATCACAAGATATGGCAACAAAACCGTTCAAATATCAGGAAATGTTTCCTCTCGGACCTGATACGACCGAATACTATCATCTTACGTCAGACTATGTAAAAGTTGAGAACTGGGGTGGCCACGAATTTCTCGTAGTCGACCCGCAAGCTCTCACCGTGCTTGCCCGTCAGTGCACCCACGACAACGCTTTCATGCTTCGCCGCGAGCACAATGAGATGGTAGCCAAGATTCTCAACGACCCCGAGGCATCGGAGAACGACAAGTTCGTAGCACTCACAATGCTCCGCAACGCCGAGGTGGCAGCCAAGGGCCAGCTC
>CAYVXC010000236.1:0-2180 GCA_964454925.1 uncultured Bacteroides sp. | reverse complement strand
GTCTTATCATCGAGCGAGATCAGTGCATCGGCCTCCATATCGAGTGGCTTCCAAATTTTTTCTTGCAAGTATTCAGCAAAACTGACACCGACGGCCCGTTCGATGGCAACTCCCAGGATTGCAGTTGCCATGGAATTATAATAATGGGTTGTTCCGGGTCTTGATTTGAAACGTAACTTTTTGAACTGGTTCACTACATCCCGGCCATAATATAATTTTGCCATTTTTGAAAACGGATTCCAGCCGTAACTTTCCTCAAAATCGAGACCGGTACGCATATCGAGCAAATTTTCAACCGTAAGTTCCTTAAATAAAGGATCGGCGTCGTTAAGTTCCGGGATATATTTGGTTATCGGGTCTTTCAAACCCATAAACCCCTCGTCAACAGCGATCCCGCACAACAAAGCTGTTATCGCTTTCGAAATTGAAAATATGTTGGAAGGAGACAATTTGGAGAAATTGCCATAATACTCCTCGAGAAGAATCGTATCATTACGAACTATCAATAAGGCACCGTTTCCTCTGACACGCGAAAAATATTCACCGATAGTCTCGTTGTTGAATCGGCTACCTGTAAATTTAGTATCTTCAAAGATTCTGTCATGTGTTGCCGAAGCGATAAGCACATTTTTAATTGTATCACAGGACTCGATTGTATCAACCTCAAAATTCAGGTAAGTATCAGTCGTAGGACTCCCACATTTAATTGATTTGACTATAGTACAGCTTTGAAGAATTGCTGCCAGTACAAGTAAAAATAATACCCGTTTCATGATTTAACTATTTTGACCTATTTCCTCTGATTGTCCTGAATTATCTATCAGATTTCTGGGTTATTATGCTCGTTTTATTTCGATTCTCTGATAGGAAACAAAACCGTGAGTCTCTGGGGCTCGACTGTGATATTTTCAGTCGTGCCGAAGTATGTCGCCAGAACATACATACCCAGATTCTCCTTATCTAATGATCCGGGTACATTCGGAATCGAAAGTCTCAGCACCGGGTCTCCCGAATGGTTTGTGCTCCATGAAATCCTTGTCACTTCGCTTTCAAGAGTAGAATTGGAACTCCAGGTGGTGGCACCTCCACCCAATGTGAGTTCAATAGTTGAAGCCGTGCCCGATTTCGGCGTCCAGTAAAGTTTATCATCAGGAATCAAAACCTCCCCGGCGTCATTAGACTCAACATCAAACCATTGAGAGAACTCTTCGCCGGTGGTCGATACGCTTTTTACGGTAACATTTATATTTGCCTTACATTCGAGTTTAGGTGTCTGGGTAAACACAATGCGTTGAATGTTGTCCTCAATTAATATCTGGGCGTCGCGGCAGTTCTTTTGGATAAGGTTTCCTATTAAGGAAAAATTCATACGTCCCTGCATGTTCGAAAGAGGCACCTTAAATTCAAGCGTTTCTCCGGAGAAAGGCTTGTCCATTATGGAATTGCCGTTGACATATAGACTTATACTGCGGAGAACTACCCCTTTGGGTGCGGTCATGCTGACATTTGACACTCGGATCGTCATCTCTTCTGTCGGATTCATCCAGGTTGTGATGGGAAGTGCGGCAACCGATGCCTGAATTTTAATGTCGCTCGTATTGATTGGGGCAAGTTCCGGATCATCATGATCGGCACACGAAGGAAGTAGCGCAACGATTAGTGCCACCATTGACAAAATTGAAATCCGTGAGATTAACTTGTTGTTTATCATATCTCTAATATTATAATGTGCGTTGAAAGGTTTTTCTCGTGGCCAAAGTTAGTGAATCTTTACGACATTAGGTGTGACATTTGTCACATTCGACATCCCTCCTGTTAAATAATTTGATTTTATCGTTTCCGTTTTTATATCTCAGCATTTATTTATCGCGTTTTTTCGTTATCTTTGTGGCGAAGCCCGGGTAAATTCCGGAAGATTCAATTATGAAAAGATTTGTATATGTATTCTTTTTGGCGATGACACTATCATGTTCCGATACGAAACCTTCAGTACCCGATCCGTTACCCGAAGAAGAAGTCGGGGCTTACCGCGAGGCCGTCAGTCTGGTTTCAAAGTATGTGGTACTCAAAGATTCTGCCTATCACCTTTCAATAACGAAAGATAAGGCCGTCGAGCTCGGTGTCCCGCCAAAGTATTATGACCGGATTATGCAGGATCTCGAATACACGAATTATTTGAT
>CAYVXC010000235.1:0-2185 GCA_964454925.1 uncultured Bacteroides sp. | reverse complement strand
AGACTTGAGTATGTTAGAAAAGACGAATGTCAAGATGCTCGACAAAGTGGTTGTGCGTTTCTCGGGTGACTCGGGCGACGGCATGCAGCTCGCAGGCAACATTTTCACCAATGTATCGGCCGGTCTGGGTAACTCGGTTTCGACGTTCCCCGACTATCCCGCCGATATGCGTCCGCCCCAGGGTTCGCTGGGCGGTGTATCGGCCTTCCAGGCCAGTGTCGGTAAAGGTGTCCACAACCCCGGTGACGAATGTGATGTCCTGGTGGCCATGAATCCCGCCGCTCTCAAACGAAACTACAAAATCTTGAAGCCTAACGGCGTTATCATCGTTGATATAGATTCGTTCAACGAAGCAGGTCTCAAAAAAGCCCAGTATTCGACCGAAGATGCTTTTGCCGAACTCGGAATCACCGCTCAGGTTGTCGAAGCTCCCATTTCGTCGATGACCAAGGCTGCCCTCGCTGATTCGGGTCTCGACCAAAAGGCAATGATGAAATGCCGCAATATTTTTGCGCTCGGTCTTGTCTGCTGGCTCTTCGACCGTCCTCTCGAAGGCGCCCTGAAGCTCCTGAAAAATAAATTTGCCAAAAAACCGGCTGTTTTCGAAGCCAACGCAAAAGTCATCCAGGCCGGCTATGACTTCGGTCACAATATCCACGCTTCTGTATCGACCTATCGCGTCGAAACCGAGGAAATCCGTCCGGGTGTCTATACCGACGTCAACGGTAATACCGCTACTGCGTGGGGTCTCATCATGGCCTCTGAAAAATCAGGGCGTTCGCTCTTCCTCGGCTCATATCCCATCACTCCGGCAACCGACATCCTTCACGAACTCGCCAAGCGCAAGGACCTTGGCGTGAAAGCCTGTCAGATGGAAGACGAGATTGCCGGTGTTTGTTCGGCGATCGGAGCATCCTATGCCGGCAATCTCGGCGTGACTTCGACTTCGGGTCCCGGTCTGGCGCTTAAGAGCGAAGGTATCGGCCTGGCTGTCATGGCCGAGCTTCCTCTCGTCGTTATCGACGTGATGCGCGGCGGTCCCTCGACCGGCCTGCCCACCAAGACCGAACAGACCGACCTGATGCAGGCCCTTTATGGCCGCAACGGTGAATCGCCTCTGGCTGTCATGGCTCCCGCTACTCCGACCGACTGCTTTACCATGGCTTTCGAAGCTTCGCGCGTAGCCATCGAGCACATGACTCCTGTCATTCTCCTGACCGACGCATTCATCGGCAACGGTTCGAGCGCATGGCGCATCCCCGATGCTGACGAATATCCCGAAATCAAAGTTCCCTACGTCCCCGCTGATAAAGTTGACGGATGGAAGCCTTATCACCGCAATCCCGATACTCTTGGCCGTTATTGGGCAATCCCCGGAACAGAAAATCTCCAGCACCGTCTCGGCGGTCTTGAGAAAGATGCAGAAACGAGTGCGATTTCAAACGACCCGGTCAACCACGAACGGATGGTCAACCTCCGCCGCGAGAAAGTCGCCCGCATAGCCAACGACATCCCCGAACAGAAAGTCCTCGTTGAAACCGGTTCAGACACTCTGTTGCTCGGCTGGGGTGGAACATACGGTCACCTTCATGCCGCCGCCGAGGAACTTAACGCCGGCGGAACCCCGATCGACTTCACCCAGTTCCGCTACATCAACCCGCTGCCCGCCAACACCGGCGAGATTCTCGGACGATACAAAACCGTCATCGTGGCCGAACTCAACACCGGAATGTTTGCCGACTACCTTCAGTCAAAATTCCCCAATCTTAACATTCGCCGAATCAACAAAATCCAGGGTCAGCCCTTCATGACCGGAGAGATTGTAGAAGCGGTCAACAAAATCATGGAGAAAAAATAACGATGGAAGAACTGAAATATATCCCCGCCAACTATAAGAGCGACCAGGCAGTCCGCTGGTGTCCCGGATGTGGTGACCACGCTATTCTCAATGTGCTTCACAAATCGATGGCCGAACTCGGTGTTCCCCCTCACAAAATGGCTGTCATTTCGGGTATCGGTTGCAGCTCGCGTCTGCCTTATTATATGAATACGTATGGTTTCCACACCATCCACGGCCGCGCCGCCGCTATCGCAACCGGTTTCAAGGTTGCGAATCCCGAAATGACCGTATGGCAGATTTCGGGCGACGGTGACGGTCTCGCCATCGGTGGTAACCACTTCATCC
>CAYVXC010000234.1:0-2185 GCA_964454925.1 uncultured Bacteroides sp. | reverse complement strand
TCAAATGCTTTACAGAAAGATAGAAAAACCAATTCGTGAATTTTTCCAAGGGCCAAGAGAAAAGGTCCTTGTCGTCCAAGGTGCTCGGCAAATCGGAAAATCCTTTATAATCCGTCATATCGGCAAATCAATGTTTACAAACTTCATTGAAATAAATTTAGTGGAGGATAAGGAAGGTGAGCGTCTGTTCGAACATGTACACTCTATCGATGACTTCTACCTGAGAGTAAGTTTATTGGCTGGCGACAAGATGAACGGTAGCCGAGATGATACCCTTATTTTTCTTGATGAAATCCAGGAATATCCCCAACTGTTGACCCTTTTGAAATTTCTCAACAACGACAGGCGGTTCACGTTTGTTGCGTCGGGATCTCTTTTAGGCATTACTTTAGGTTCAACGACTTCAATTCCGGTGGGAAGCCTCCGGATACTCGATATGTATCCTCTTGATTTTACTGAGTTTATGAGAGCTAATTCGGTAGGAGATTTGGCAATCAACACTCTTAGTAAGAAATATAGACAGGGTGAATCAGTTGACGAGGCGATGCACTCCCGACTGATTAGTCTATGGAAGAAATATCTACTGGTCGGTGGATTGCCCGACGCAGTCAACAAGTTCATCGACACCAAGAATATTGTAGCAGTTCGCGAGATTCAACAAGACATCATAAGACTTTACGCTGCTGACGCATCGAAATACGACAAAGAACACCGATTGGTAATTAAACGAGTATATGATCTTATTCCCTCAAACATGGGGAATAAACATAAACGAATTATTCTCCGCAATATCGAAGATAAGGTTAATGTACGATTCAGCAACTATATTGAGGAGTTTGAATATCTTGTCTCGTCGGGTATTGCACTCGAGACTAAGGCTATAAGTAACCCAAAGTATCCGTTAGCCGAAAGCGTAAGCAAAAATCTTTTGAAACTCTACCTTAACGATCCCGGGCTATTGAGTGCCATTCTGTTCGGCAAAGATGCCGAGGCTGTACTTGACGACCATCTGTCGATAAATCTTGGTTCGCTTTATGAAACTGCGATAGCATGTCAGCTGACGGCCTCGGGAAATCGTTTATATTATTACGACAACAAAAAGAAAGGCGAGGTTGATTTTCTTGTCAATGACCGTCAGTTACAGTCTATTCTTCCTATTGAAGTAAAATCAGGAAAAGGCTATAAGATTCACAGTGCAATCGACTCATTTGTAGCGACTCCCGACTACGGTATAAAGCGGGCTGTAGTGTTATCAAACAACCGAAAAGTAGAAACGACGGGCAAGATTATCCACATTCCGATCTATTACAGTCCATTTCTGAACACAGATTAATGAAGATTCACGAATCGCTTTTAGGTAGTGATTTGTCGTAATTTTGCAGAGGCATAGAAGAAGATGCCGGGTATTTCTGCTACCCTCGAAGTACCACTTTGAATTATGTCCTGGATTATTTTAATCTGTGCCGGGCTAATGGAGGTCGGCGCTCCCGCCGATACCCTTCTCATCCGCGGAGGGACATCGACTGTAGGACTCGCAGCCCTCCAGTTGGCAAAAGCCATCGGAGCTAAAGTCGTCTCGATGTCACGAAGCGAACGAAAAGCACACACTCTCGCCGAACAGCACGGCCAGATCGGCAAAATCGTCGTCACCATCCCCCGGGGGTAATTGATTCCGATTCTTTATCCTCTATATTCTGGTCAGAGCGCCGTCTTTGCAGACTCCCACACATCTATAACAGCCTACACAATCATTCGCTCGTTTTATAAGGACATGCTTGTGCCACAGGAAATTGATCTTACCCATAACGTTTTTGTTGCATGCTTCAATACAGTTGAAGCAACCGACACATTTATGAGTGTCAAGTTTTATATATTTGGTAGAGTGTAACGGCTTTCGCATCAAGTTTGTAATATTTTAATCGTCATCGCAAAATTACAAAAAAGGTCTATAATTGCCAAAACAACCGGAAAAGGGATACTAAGTCAAGAGGGTGTTGCAAAACCGCGTGTATAAGCGAAAAGTAGGAATCGTAGCACACAAGAGGACCAAGTTCCCCCTTAAAATGTGTAAAACACACTTGATATTCCCCCTTAAAATGTGTAAAGCATCTCAGCCTAATGAAACGAACTGCTATAAATCAATACTCGGAATGTGAGGAACATCAAATGTGGAGGAACGTGAATT
>CAYVXC010000233.1:0-2192 GCA_964454925.1 uncultured Bacteroides sp. | reverse complement strand
TGAACATCAAATAGGATCTATTTCCGAATAATTATCGGCTGGGTCTGCTCGGTGTCATCGGCACGGAGCAAACTCAGCCGATTAATTGTTAGTTCTTGCTCGGTGGACGCGAAAATCGCGTCTCTACAGCGATAAAAGCCCAATATTCCAAAGCCATAGCTGACATTCCGTAATTATGGTTCGTCTATCCGTAACATGGGTATAACTGGAGAAGAAATATTGAAGTAATTTTGCAGTGGTAAAATGTCAGATAAAGAATATCTACAAAATCTACCGCCCCAGACTATCGTGGCAAGAATTCCTGCAAAAACCATTAAAAATATTTGAGATATGAAGTTCTGGATAACAACATTGACATTGCTCATGGCCATTTCTTTCACCATGTGCGCATGCTCTCATGAGAAGGAAGACCCTGAAATCAAAGAAGAGCCAACACTGACTCCTGACCCTGACCCGGCTCCAGATCCCACGACAGGCCAGGGGAAAGTGCTCGTAGCCTATTTTTCGTGCACCAACACAACAAAAAAGATTGCC
This sequence comes from uncultured Bacteroides sp., assembly GCA_964454925.1. Lineage (GTDB taxonomy): Bacteria > Bacteroidota > Bacteroidia > Bacteroidales > Muribaculaceae > CAG-873. The sequence continues at coordinate 1,658 of CAYVXC010000233.1, read as the reverse complement.
GAAGATATCGCCGATTTAACATCCGGCACTCTATTCCGTATAGAGCCACAGGAAGCGTATACTCCTGCCGATCTCGACTACAATAGCGATTGCCGGGCAAACCGCGAGCAGAACAATCCCTCATCCCGTCCGGCAATAAAAGGAATGCCTCAGAATCTTGCTGAATACGACGTGGTTTTCCTCGGCTATCCTATATGGTGGGGAAAAGCTCCGAGAGTGATATTTACTTTCTTGGAAAGCGGTGATTTCAAAGAGAAGACTATCATACCCTTCTGCACATCCCATTCAAGTGGAATAGGCAGCAGCGACACAGAGCTTCACTCTGCGGCAAAAGCTGCCGTATGGAAATCAGGTAAACGCTTTGGAGGAGGCACATCCACATCTGAGATTGAAAAATGGATTAACGGATTAGGTATAGATTTTGAAAAACAAGATAAAAAAGATAATATGGACATGGATTATGCAAAATTTCCTCTCTCAGAAGGCAAGAACGGACAAGCACCGACAATCAGACTCAGCAGCGGCTATGACATGCCGATTGTTGGTCTTGGCACCTACAGCCTTACGGGAGACGTATGCGTCAATTCGGTAAAGTCAGCGATTGCTCTGGGCTTCCGTAAGATTGACACCGCCCACATGTATGGAAACGAAGTTGAAGTCGGTCGAGGTGTCAGGGAATCCGGCGTTCCGCGTGAGGAAATTTTCGTGGCTACAAAGATATATCCCAACCAATATTCCGACCCGGAAAAGGCAATCGAGGAATGCATCAACAAGCTCAACATCGGGTATGTTGACCTTATGCTTCTTCACCATCCCGGAACAAACGATGTCAAGGCATACAAGGCTATGGAAAAATTTGTCAAGGAGGGAAAGATCCGTTCCTTGGGAGTTTCATGCTACTATATTAAGGAAATTGACGATTTCATCAAACAGGTTGACATCAAGCCGGTTCTTGTTCAGAACGAAGTGCATCCTTATTATCAGGATTTGGATGTAGTGCCTCATATCCAATCTCTCGGAATTGCTGTCGAGGCATGGTATCCGCTCGGAGGTCGTGGTCATCAGAAGGAATTGCTCAGTGACCCCGTGCTCACTGAGATTGCTCAGAAACAAGGCAAGTCAGTAGCTCAAGTAATACTACGTTGGGACTTGCAACGTGGCGTTGTAGTTATCCCCGGTTCAAGCAATCCTGCCCATATGGAAGAAAACATCTCCATCTTTGATTTCAATCTTTCCGATGAAGATATGGCCCGCATCGAGGCCCTTAACCGAAATGAAAAACACGATTGGTATTAAACTTTAGTTCGGAGGTGGACGCATCATGGCGAGTGAGAATAGATGTCTTGCTCTTGAAATGACTATTGAGCGTATGACAGGCAAATAAGCGATCGAACTGGTTAATCGGAAGTAATTCCTTATCTCGTCCCGGTGTATGTGGAGAGTACGTCGTCAAATCAACTATTTTCTAAAGATTTTGAGCATCCAAATTTGGTGATGTGTTTAAAAAAGGAATCGGCTGGGTTTGCTCGGTGTTATCGACACGGAGCAGACTCAGCCGATTATTATTCCGTAATGGATTCTATTTGAGAATGTCAGAACTACGGGTCCATACTTGTTTAGATTTGGACATGGCAGGTGTATTCTGAGCCATTACCCCT
>CAYVXC010000232.1:0-2242 GCA_964454925.1 uncultured Bacteroides sp. | reverse complement strand
TTAGTGCTTTCATTGTTCAAAAAGTGGTTTTAGGGCTTTCGGCCGGGGTTATGGGTTTAGTTTTTTCAGAGTCCGGAGGGTGGCGAGCACCTCGGCGACATTGGTGGCATGGGAGATCGCGCCACGGCCCTGGAAGGGCGGGTTGGCGTCATAGAGTTGAGAGAGCGAGCCGATGCAGCCGGTCGACATGTCGTCCTCGAAGCCGATGAGCATCCGGTCGATATAGCTGACACCGCTCATTCCGAACACACGGAGGTAGGCGTCGGCATAGAAACCGATGAGCCACGGACGGGCCGGCCCCTGGTGAAGGGCGAGTTCGCGGTCGTTGGGCGAGCCGAGATAGAACGGACGGTATCCGTATGATCGGGGCGACAGTGTCCGGAGGCCTTTCGGGGTCAGGAGCTCGCGGGTGACAACGTCGAGCACGCGTTTCCTCTGCCGGCGGTCGAGGGGCGAGAAGTCGAGGCCGATGGCCACGGCCATGTTCGGACGGACGGCCGGGTCGGCGAACGAGCCGTTGACATAGTCGTAGAGATAGCCGGCGTCGTTGAGGAACACGTCGATGAACGGCTGTTTCATCTTCTCGGCCGCTTCGTTCCAGCGTTCGATGTCGGTGTCGGCGGTCGCCGAGCCCTCCATGAGTCGCGTTCCGAAGCACAGGGCGTTGTACCAAAGGGCGTTGAATTCGACCAGATAGCCTGTACGCGGAATCACGGGACGGCCGTCGATGGTCGAGTTCATCCACGAAACCGGGGTGTCGTGGCCGAGTGTCGAAACGAGACCGTTGGCCGGGTCGACTCTCAGGTTGGGATGGACGCCGTCGAGGATGGCGTTGAGCAGGTAGGTGACTGTCTCGCCATAGCGGGCTCGGGCTTCGTCATAGCCGAATTCCTTGGCATACTGCTGGATAGCCCAGACGGCCCAGAGGGCGATGTCGGGGAGGTCGATGCCGGCGATGCGCGCGCTGACGTGGCCGGTCTTGTAGTAGTTCAGAAGAGCGTCAAGGGCCGTTTTCATGATGGCCTCGTAGTCGGCGCGGTGATCGATGGCGAGCGTCAGACCGGGGACGGCCATGAACGTGTTGCGGGCGAGGACGATGCCCCAGGGGTAGCCCGAGAGGATATACATGTGTTCGCCGTCGCGGAGATAGAACTGCTTGGCGGCGTTTTTCAGACAGTTGTAGAATGATGTGCGGGGTGTGCGGTGGGCGATCTCCTTTTCATACATGCGGGCAAGCGAACGCGGTTTCACCGGCTGAGTGCCGGCCGAGAAGATGATCGATTCGCCTTTTTTAATAGGTAGTTCGAAGTAGCCCGGGACCCAGAGGTCTTCCATATAGGGAACACCGCGCTCCATGTCCTTGACATATTCGATGTTGTTGTACCAGTTTGGCTCGTCGACCCATTCGACTTTGCGCGAGAACTGCATGAAGAGGGTGGGGAAGCCGTCATAGAGACAGGTGGCGACACCGTTTTCGACCGGTTCGACCGCTTTGTTGATCGAATCGTTCTGCTGGACCAGGGCGTTGCTTTCGCGGAAGGCCAGGAAAGGACGGAAACGGAGGGTCGTCGGCGAGTGGGCTTCGACAAGAGTGTAGCGGATGAGGATTCGGTTCTCTTCAGAAATGAAGATTTTTTCTTTCGTAAGAATGACGCCGCCGACACGATAGGTCATGCGGGGCACACTCTCGCAATCGAACTCACGGATGTATTTATGGCCGTTGGGGCTGTAGACCCCTCCGCTGTATCGGTGAAGCCCGAGATTGAAGGGCGCTCCGTGTTGAATGACAGTCTCGTCGAGCGACGAGAGAAGAACGTGGGGCTTGTTGCCCATCTCCGGAATCGGAATGACCAGAAGCCCGTGTTGTTTGCGGGTATTGCAGCCAACAAGAGTCGTACAGTGATAAGCGCCGGCCTGATTCGTTCTCAGCATTTCCATAGGCAGAGACTGGTCGAGATTGATCAGCAGCTTCTTATCGAATTTGAGGTAACTCATAGAGTGGGTATTTGGGAATATAGATTGTAATCGTTTCTGTGGAGCGGGTGCTCCGTCGGTATCAGATTATTGCCACGAATTTAGAAAAATTTTGTGAAAGGCCCAAACATTTTGGACAAATTGTATCATTGTTTCATCATTATGCATCATCCGTGACATATCGGCCGCTGAGAAATCTTCCCGGAGCAAAGAAAAAGGGCCGGCCCGCACAAGGCAGACCGACCCCCGCAGAGGCCCGGTTTCGGGA
>CAYVXC010000231.1:0-2254 GCA_964454925.1 uncultured Bacteroides sp. | reverse complement strand
GCCAAGAAAATCGGTGCTGACGCTATTGCCCACGGTTCTACCGGCGCCGGTAACGACCAGGTCCGTTTTGACCTGACGTTCCAGATTCTGGCTCCCGAAATCGAGATTATCACTCCGACGCGCGACATGACCCTGACCCGCGAATATGAGATCGACTATCTCAAGAAACACGGTTACGAGGCCGATTTCAAAAAGATGGAATATTCGATCAACAAAGGCCTTTGGGGCACCTCAATCGGTGGTAAAGAAACTCTTCACTCGGAACAGACTCTTCCCGACGAGGCCTATCCGAGCCAAGTCACCGTGACTGAACCTGAAGACCTGAAACTCACCTTCACCAAGGGCGAGGTAACCGCTGTAAACGGAAAGACTTTTGACAATCCCGTCGACGCTATCCGCGAGGTTGAACGAATCGGTTCGCGTTTCGGCATCGGCCGCGACATGCATATCGGTGACACCATCATCGGCATCAAAGGCCGTGTAGGTTTCGAAGCCGCCGGTCCTATCCTGATCATCGCCGCTCACAAGATGCTTGAAAAGCATACCCTGACCAAGTGGCAGCAGTATTGGAAAGACCAGGTCGGAACGTGGTATGGAATGTTCCTCCACGAGGCTCAGTATCTCGAACCCGTTATGCGCGACATCGAAAAAATGCTCGAAAACTCCCAGCGTAACGTTTCAGGCACTGTCACCGTCCGTCTGCGTCCCGAAGGCTACACTCTCGTAGGCGTGGAGTCTCCCTACGACCTGATGAAAACCGACTTTGGCGAATATGGCGAAGTGAATAAAGCATGGACAGCCGATGATGTGAAAGGCTTCACCAAGATTCTCGGCAACCAGATGAAGATTTACCACGCCAATCAGCTTAAAAACGGAAAGTCGGAATAAACGTGAAAACTAAAGTCGGAATTATCGGAGGCGCCGGCTACACCGCCGGCGAGCTCCTTCGGCTTCTGCTCAATCATCCCGAAGTCGAAATAGAATTTATCCATTCAACAAGTAACGCCGGCCATCCTGTCACCGACGTCCACGGCGGTCTTCTCGGTGAAACGGATCTGGTATTTTCAGACAAACACCCGCTGGAATCGGTCGATATCCTCTTTCTCTGCTCGGCTCACGGCGCGAGTGCAAAATTCTGGGAAGAGAACGAACGCCCGGCCGGCCTAAAGGTCATTGACCTCGCTCAGGACTTCCGCGATGAGTCTAACGGCTATGTCTACGGACTCCCCGAAGTCAATATCGATCGTATCAAAACGTCTGACTCGGTTGCTAATCCGGGCTGTTTCGCGACGGCGATCCAGCTGTCGCTCCTGCCTTTGGCCGCCGCTGGACTTCTGCCCGAAAACGGCGAGATAAACATCACGGCCATCACCGGCTCCACCGGTGCGGGAGTGAAACCGGGCGCGACAACTCATTTTTCCTGGCGATCAGACAATATTTCGGTTTATAAGGCTTTCACCCATCAGCATCTGGCTGAAATCACCCGCACCCTTCAGCAGCTTCAACCCGGCATGTCAGCCCGGTTGAACTTCGTGCCGGTACGCGGCGACTTTGCCCGCGGAATTTTTGCCATTACCCACGTTGACTGTCCGCTGACGATTGACGAAGCCCTGAAACTCTATCGTGACTTCTACGCCAACGCGCCCTTTGCTGTCGTCAGCGATCGCCCCGTTGATCTCAAACAAGCCGTAAACACCAACAAAGCCGTCATCAGTCTCGAAAAGCACGGCGACAAGCTATTGATAACCACCGCTGAAGACAATCTCCTGAAAGGAGCATCGGGTCAGGCCGTCCAGAACATGAATATCATGCTCGGCCTCGATCAGCGGACCGGTTTGAATCTGAAGCCATCGGCATTCTAAACTTATTGACCTATGGAACTTTTTGACGTTTATTCCCTCTATGATATCGAACCCGTAAAGGGTAACGGCAGTTATGTCTATACCGCCGACGGAACCGAATACCTCGACTTATATGGCGGCCACGCCGTCATTTCGATCGGCCACGCTCATCCGACCTATGTGAAAGCTGTCTCTGACCAGGTCGCCCGTCTGGGTTTCTATTCCAACTCGGTACAAAACAGCCTTCAAAAGACTTTAGCAGAAAAGTTAGGCCGTCTGGCGGGCTACGAAGACTATAGCCTGTTTCTATGCAACTCGGGAGCTGAAGCTAACGAAAATGCCATAAAACTGGCATCGTTCACCACCGGTCGGTCCGAAATTCTTGCTTTCTCAAAAGCCTTCCACGGACGGAC
>CAYVXC010000230.1:0-2260 GCA_964454925.1 uncultured Bacteroides sp. | reverse complement strand
AAGAATTTAGGGCGAATAAAGCGGAGTGTACATAGAAGTACATGAGCATTTATTCGACCCGACAATTCTGTATTAGTAGTCCATAGAAAATCTTTTTTTATTGATCAAGGAAAGAGCGCAACTTTCTCGACCTACTCGGATGCTTCAATTTTCTCAAAGCTTTCGCCTCAATCTGACGAATACGCTCACGAGTAACATTAAATTGCTGTCCGACTTCCTCTAAGGTGTGATCTGTGTTCATACCGATACCGAAACGCATACGCAAGACACGTTCTTCACGAGGCGTTAAGGACGACAAAATGCGGGTGCAGGTTTCTTTCAAGTTAGAATGAATAGCGGAATCTAAGGGCTGTAAAGCATTATCATCTGCAATAAAATCACCCAGAGATGAATCTTCTTCATCACCGACCGGAGCCTCTAACGAAACCGGCTCTTTCGCAATTTTCATAACCTTACGAACTTTTTCCAACGGCATGGACAAGCGGGCTGCCAATTCCTCGGGAACCGGCTCACGTCCCATCTCAGACAACATTTGACGAGAAGTCCGAACCAACTTATTAATCGTTTCAATCATATGCACCGGAATACGGATAGTGCGCGCCTGATCAGCGATAGAACGCGTAATGGCTTGACGTATCCACCAAGTCGCATAAGTTGAGAATTTATATCCGCGGCGATATTCAAATTTATCAACTGCCTTCATTAAGCCGATGTTTCCTTCTTGAATCAAATCCAAGAATTGCAAACCGCGGTTAGTATATTTTTTTGCAATAGAAATAACCAAACGCAAATTAGCTTCAATCATTTCCTTTTTAGCACGATCGGCCTCACGCTCACCTTTCTTTATCGTATCGACCATACGGCGATATTCAGAAATAGGCAAACCGCATTCCTGAGCCATCTGAGCAACGGAATCTCTTAACTCAACAATTTCCATTCCGTAACGTTCAACAAAGGCCTGCCAATGCTTATCTTTTTTGTGAGAAATATTTTCTAACCAATTAGGATCCAATTCAGATTTTTGATAAGCCTCCAAGAAGTCCTCACGTTTAATCTTGCAAGACAAAGCATAGCGTAACAGCTTTCCTTCCAACCCCATCAAACGTTTGTTTAAGCTGTTCAGTTGCTCAACCAATTGTTCAATTCTGGTGGCGTTCAAATGAATAGAACTCATCAATTCGACCAATTCTTTTTTCACTTGTAAATATTTTTTCTCGACGGACGGAGAAACGGATTTACCGGCCAAAATAGCCTCGACACGCTGTTTTTGAATTTTATTCAAATCATCATAATAACTGGAAATCTTAGTCAAAATTTCCAACACCGGTTCCAACAAGGCTTCTTCCATAGCAGCCACAGACGCAGCCACACGACCGCCGACACCATCTACATCATCGTCATCGGAAGAAGATACCTCGCCTTCCTCGTCTTCAGCCGTTGCGGGCTCATCATCGTCTTCTTCATCTTCGTCATCGACAGTATCTTCAAGCTCGATATCATCGTCCAAATCATCGTCAATATCGTCAAGATTATCTTTTTTAGCAATTTCTTCGGCCACTTTTTCCAAATCATCAACCGAAGCGTCATCGTCATCATAAACCATCGCTTCGGCGTCATCACCATACATCATTTCCAAATCAACGATGTCGCGCAGTTGCATTCTGCCCTCAAGCAGATCATCGCGCCAATCAGCAATGGCTTTAATCGTCATGGGACTTTCGCACAAACCGTCAATCATAACGGTTTTACCCGCTTCGATACGTTTGGCGATAGCAATTTCGCCTTCGCGGGATAACAGTTCAACTGTTCCCATTTCCTTCAGATACATACGAACAGGGTCATCTGAGCGGCCTAATTCTTTTTCATCAAAATTACCGCCCTCTTCATCATCAAAAACGTCTTCGTCTTCATTTTCTTGTTCAAAATTATCGACATCGGACTCAGAAATGATACTGATACCCATATCAGAGATCTCTGCCATAATATCTTCGATTTGTTCTGAAGATTCGCGTTCGGAAGGCAGAGCCTTATTAAGTTCTTCAACGGTAATATATCCGCGGGCTTTTCCTTTATCTAACAATCTTTTAACCGCACTTCCCAAAGAGTCGATTAAAGGCGCGTCGACAGCGCCGCCCTCATAGTAATCTTGATTATCGGTATCTGACATGGTAATTCCTATAAAACCGGTTTTTAAAAATATATATCGGGTTCAAAACTGAACCTTTTACTGCTAGCTAGCAAACTTTTAATGATTAATGTT
>CAYVXC010000229.1:0-2314 GCA_964454925.1 uncultured Bacteroides sp. | reverse complement strand
CGATGGTGATGGCGTGGCGGTTGATAGTATGGATAAGCTTATTAGCCAGTGTCAGATAGGTGATGGCGTTGGTGTCCTGGCCGCCGTTGTAGTAGTCGCCATAACCGCCGAATGCCTGGCCGAGACCGTGGTTGTAATAAAGCATCGACGTGACGCCGTCGAAACGGAATCCGTCAAAGTGATATTCTTCCATCCAGTATTTGCAGTTCGAGAGAAGGAAGTGAAGAACCTCGGTCTTGCCATAATCGAAGCACAACGAGTCCCACGCCGGATGTTCCCGGCGACCGTCGCCATAGAAATACAGGTCGTAAGATCCGTCGAGTCGTCCCAGTCCCTCGACTTCGTTTTTGACCGCGTGGGAATGGACAATGTCCATGATGACAGCTATTCCGAGGCTATGGGCGCGGTCGATGAGTGATTTCAGATCTTCGGGAGTACCGAAGCGTGAAGAGGCAGCAAAGAAACTCGACACGTGATAGCCGAACGATCCATAATAAGGATGTTCCTGGATGGCCATGATCTGGATGGCGTTGTAACCGTCAGCCGCGATGCGGGGAAGTATGTTGTCGCGGAATTCGGCATAAGTACCGACCCCTTCGCGGTTCTGGGCCATACCGATGTGACATTCATAGATAAGCAACGGCTTGGTGTCGGGTACAAAAGCCGTGTTTTCCCATTCGTATGGAGTTTCGGGTGCCCACGCCTGGGCCGAAAAGATCTTTGTCTCGGGGTCCTGGACAACGCGGGTTGCATAGGCGGGAATCCTTTCACCTTCGCCACCGTCCCAGCGGACTCTCATCTTGTAAAGATCTCCATGTTTGATTGCGTCGGGGTCAAAAATGCCTTCCCAGACACCGTTGTCAAGACGGCGGAGAGCGTATTTCTGTTGCTCTTTCCAGTCGGAGAAGTCACCGACAAGATCGATCTCGGTTGCATTGGGTGCCCATTCGCGGAACACCCATCGGCCATCGGCCAGCCGGTGAAGGCCGAAGTACTCGTGGGCATTGGCAAACTCGTTAAGAGTCTTCGCGTCGCCTTTCAGAAGCTCTTTTTCGCGGTTGACAGCGTCCTGATGGCGTCCGGTAATGGCTTCGGCGTAGGGTTCGAGCCAGGGATCGTTTTTTATGATGTTGAGTACTTTCGGACGTCGCGGGCGGCGAACGGTTTTCTGGGTTCCGGCAGTCTTTTTCGCGGGTTTTTCTTCGGTCTTCATGAATTATAGGGTTATGAGTTTATGTTTCTGAAATATGTATAATTCTTTGATAATAACAACGTCAGATAAGTTTCAGTTGAAATTCTTTGGCAAAATCCGCAACCGATGGTGTGTCGGAAATAATATGCCTGATGAGTTCGCGGTCGTTCCATGCCAGAGGTGAATCTTCCTCGACTTCTATAAGTTCAAATTCAACCGAGTCGTTCCTGACACCCCGGCGGATATAGCCCGTGATTTCGTGGAGATATTCGCGGATGAAACCGATCTGCACGCTGCTGTGTGTCACGCTGAAAAGCGGTTTCTCAGGATTCTTTCTCGTCGGTCGCGACATCCTCATTGCGTTGGCCAGAAGATGGAGCGACGAGTGTTCTGATATAAACGCGTCCCAGAGACGGTCGATGTCAGTGTCGGTGAATGGTTCGGCGAGTGGTCCGACGGGGGTGCTGACAGCTACCTTCGCAGGCTCTTTGGGCGTGGTTGGGGAGCCTTTAAGAGAAATTCGGGGTATATCGAGAGTGGTGCGTCGCCCGGCGACTGAGGGCATGACCGGGCGTGCCGGCGCGGCCGGGGCCGGGGTCGGAGATACGTTTGTGGGGTGCTCGGTCGCCGTCACGTGGGCACGTGGCGAATCCCCCGTAGCGTTTGCTGCGGGATTACTGAATTCGGCGATCGGTTTCAGTTGCCCCCCGGCGTCATCGCCTTGGTCGAGGGGCTTAGTAGTTGGCAGAGTTTGATGAGCGTCAGCTCGGTCAGGAATTGTTTATTTGACGCCGTACGATAATTGAGGTCAGCTTCGTTAAGGATATCCATTGCCCGGTAGAAGAATATCGGGTCGATTCCCTCGGCGTCGCGTGCCATTTCCGTCCGAACTTCGTCGGGAGCTTCGAGCAGACCGATTGTCGCCGGGTCGCGTGCCACCATCAGGTCACGGATATAGCCCCCCAGACCGTTGATGAAGAAAAGAGCATCGAAACCTCGGTCGCGTATTTCCTTGTAGACAGTCAGAGCACCCGGGACATCGTTGTTCTTGAAGCACTCAAGCAACCGTCTGAAATATACCGAGTCGAGTACATTGAGATTATCGATGGCCGAGCGATACGT
>CAYVXC010000228.1:0-2338 GCA_964454925.1 uncultured Bacteroides sp. | reverse complement strand
AAATGATTAGGTTAAAAGACCGACGGCGCGATGGGAATCGCGCCGTCGGTCTTTTAACTGCCCCACGACATCGTCCTTCCCGGACTCCGTCTCTGTATGCATGGCTATCCCGGCACTCGCTCGCGTTGCTCGCATCGTACCGGGTTCGGGACAACCTCGTCGGCTGCGCCGACTCTGTCTCCCACGGTTTGTTGCAGCGGCATACGCAATGCAGGAAAAATGCAGGTGTGTGATTTTGGTTAGGGGAGTTCGCGTAAATTTGATTTATTTTCGTAATTTTGTAGGAGAAAGAATAAAAGCAATCATTTATCTCATAAATTCCACGTCTAATGAATACTCTCCCGATTGGTACAAAGATTCAATCGCCCACAACGACCTATATTATTACCGGTGTACTCGGAACGGGAGGATTCGGTATAACGTATAGCGCTACGTGTAACCTTGTGCTCGGGACTCTGAGAGTCAAAGTGAATGTTGCTCTTAAAGAACATTTTTTGAAAGCTGATTGTCAGCGCGACCAGACGACAAAATCTGTGGTTTATTCCCAACCAGCACAAGATCGCGTCGAACGGTCGAAGAAAGATTTTACTGGCGAGGCACGCCGTCTGAAAAGCATAAGTGGTCAGCATCCGAATATTGTTACGGTGAGTGAGGTATTCGAAGCCAACAACACGTCCTACTACGCGATGGAAATGCTTGAAGGCGTGACACTGAAGGAGTACATCAGCGCCCGCGGGCCGATGAACGAACAGTCTATGTTGGAGATAATGCGGCCGATAGTCGATGCGGTCGCCTTTCTCCACAAAAACCGCATCACGCACCTCGACATCAAGCCCCAGAATATCATGATCGCGACCGACGATGACGGCCGTCAGCGCCCGGTCCTGATTGACTTCGGACTGTCGAAGCACTACGATGAAAGCGGCGACGCTACCTCTACTATCAATACCCAGGGATATAGCGACGGATTTGCCCCGATCGAGCAATATATGGGAATAACGACCTTCTCACCGGCGAGCGATGTCTATTCACTCGCGGCAACGATGGTTTTCTGTCTGACCGGCAAGAAAGTGCCGATAGCTAACGAACTCTATCCCGAAACCCTTGAAGGAGAACTACCACAAAATATTTCTTCCGGACTTAGGATAGCATTGATGCGCGCTCTATCTCAGAGGAAAGACCAACGTCCGAAAGATGGGGAAGCGTTAGGGAAAATGTTGGGCGAAAACACCAATGAACAGACGCTGCTTTACCGGCCCAAACCTGCCGGGCCGCCAAAAAATTCTGAAGTGGCAGAAGTCATTGTAAAAAAAGGCAAGAAAAATGGGTGGATCATTCCGGTTTTCATTTTCGGCCTGATTGTGGCGGGAGTGGCCGTTTGGCTCCTGGGCGTCGGACGCGAAGACGAACCAGAATACGAACCACTGACAACGGATGTCGTGGAATCCGAAGCTCAGGAAAGTGAGGTAGTGGAATCATCCGTAGAAAGTTCCGAGGAAGACGGAGCCCTCGAAGCCGAAGTAGCCCGTAAGGTCGAGGAGGCCCTAAAAGCAGAGGAGGCTAAAAAGGCGGTAGAGACAAAGAAAGCGGAGGAAGCTAAAAAGGCGGAAGAAGTCCGCAATGCCGAGGCCGCTAAAAAATCCTGGTTTCTACATTCGACACCTAAGAATTGTGACTTGTGTGTGACGTGGGAAGGCAAAACCGGCTATATCTCCGAAAGGGACTGGCAGAAAATGAATTCGGATGAAAAGGGTCAATGTACGAAAAAAGGAATCTATCTGTCAGGCGACGGACAACGCTTCTTGCTTGCGCTTAATGACTCGCAAAGCAGCGAAATTGATTGGAACGACGCGATAGCGAAGTATGGTAACAGCCTACCAACTAGAGATCAAGGCGATATTATGGGTAAAAATGTATATGAGATGAATAGTGCCTTAAGAGTTTACGGCGGCCAGCAGTTGGGCGATTGGTATTGGACAAGAACAGAGTCTAGTTCTTCCTACGCGTGGTACGTTAGTATGTATCTCGGTACCGTCCTCACCAACAATAAGACAAGTACAAGCAGGGTTCGCGCAGTCGCCCCCGTGCCCGTTGTCTCGGCGATGTGAACCCCTTTAAAACTTCAATCTTTGAACTTTGATGCAAACCTCAAACAGAGTCGATATAACTGTGGTTGTCCCGGTGCATAACCGGGCCGGCCTCGTCATGGAGACTCTTGACAGCGTAGCCCGGCAGAATGTCTTGCCCCGGCGCGTGGTTTTGGTTGATGATCATTCGATGGACGGATCTCTCGAGGTGTTGAACGATTTCGCACTGAAAACGAAAGGATTTGAGGTCG
>CAYVXC010000227.1:0-2347 GCA_964454925.1 uncultured Bacteroides sp. | reverse complement strand
AGGACGGGCATGGCGCCGTTCTGGGTGCAGACGTAGGCCGAGACGTTGACGGCAGTCGAGTGAGCCGCCGCAATGCTCTTGCCTTTAAGAATCGAGGCGATGAATGCGGCTGTGAAAGAGTCGCCTGCGCCGACTGTGTCGGCAACTTCAACAACGGGGGTAGGCTGGAAAGAGACATTCCCGGGAGTGAAGACGTAGGAGCCGTTGATGCCACAGGTGAGGATGAGCATTTTCAGATTGTATTTTCCGAGGAGAATCCAGCACTTGTCCTGGAGGTCGATGCCGGGATAACCGAACATCCGGCTGATCGTCACGAGCTCTTCGTCGTTAATCTTCAAAATGTTACACTGTTCCATCGATTTACACAGAGTTTCTTTGGTATAGAAATTCTGGCGGAGGTTGATGTCAAAGACAATCAACGGGTCGTTTTCAGCCGGGATGGCGTCGAGGAAACGGTTGATGGTCGTGCGCGAAACGATTGAACGTTGTGCGAGCGAACCGAAGCAGACGGCGCGTGTGCGTTCGGCGATGGCTTCGAGTGCGGCGGTATAGGGAATGTTGTCCCAGGCGACGTTTTCTTTGATGTCATACTGGGGAACACCGGCTTCGTCGAGTTCGACCTGAACGGTTCCGGTCGGATAGGGGACGGTGTCGATATGGCGTTTGACATCGCGCTCGTTGAGCTGTTCGATGATTTCTTCGCCGAGGCGGTCAGCCCCGATAGCGCTGACAACACAGCTGTCAAGACCGAACTGGGAAACGTGATAGGCGAAGTTGGCGGGAGCGCCGCCGAGTTTCTTTCCTTCGGGAAGTACGTCCCAGAGGGCTTCACCGATGCCGACGATAAGATCTTTGTTCATGGCGGTTAAAAGTGTATTTTGTTTTTGTTGATTGATTATTTTCAAGCTTTTTTAAGGCGAGTGGCGAGAAGAATCAGATAGGCCACGCCGATTGTCATCACTATGACAGCGCCAACAGGCGAGTTCATCGAGTCGGTGGCAAATCCCATGGCGAGCGGGAAGATCGTTCCTCCGAAAAGACCCATGATCATCAGACCCGAGACAGAGTTTTTCTCAGTGGTGAGGTGGTTGAGGGCCTGGGCGAAGATAATCGAGAAGACGTTGGAGTTGCCGAAGCCGATGAGAGCGATACCGACATACAAAGGCCAGAGGCTGCTGCCGGCCCAGAGACAGCCCATACCGGCGAGCATCATCAGCACGCTGATGGTGAAGAAGAGGCGTCCGCTCATGACTCGCAGGATTCCGGAGCCGAGGAGACAGCCGGCGGTACGGAAGGCGAAATAGATCGAGGTGGCATAGGTGGCGTCTTTGATTTCGTTGATGGCATCGATTCGGTGCACGAGGATTCGGGGGGCGGTGGTGTTGGTACCTACGTCGATACCTACGTGACACATAATCCCGAGGAAGCACAGAAGAATGAACGGATTAGCGAGCAATTTCAGACATTCCACCACGCCCGATGCTTTGTCGGGGTTAGCTTCGGTGATCGGAGTTGCACCGAGCAGGGCTATCGAGAGAATACAGAACGCGCCATAGATGGGGAAGATGATCCGCCAACCGAGATCGCCGGGAAGAACGAGGGTGACACCCCAGGCGGCAATCAGCGGACCGACGAACGAGGCGATCGCTTTGACGAACTGGCCAAAGGTCAGTGTCGAGGCCAGACGGTCGGGGGCGATGAGGTTAGAGACGAGGGGGTTCAGAGAGGTCTGCATGATGGCATTACCGATTCCGAGGAGCGAGAACGCTACGAGCATCAGGCCGTATGACGAGCCGAAGCAGGGTATGATGAGCGACACGAGGGTCACGATGAGCGAGAGCATGACGGTTTTTTTACGCCCGATTTTGTTCATGAGCATTCCGGTCGGAACCGAGAAAATCAGGAACCAGAAAAATACGAGCGAGGGAAACAGATTGGCTTCGCTGTCAGAGAGATGGAGGTCGTCTTTCAGGAAGTTGGCGCCGGTGCCGACGAAGTCGACGAAGCCCATGGCGAAGAAGCAGAGCATGACCGGGATGAGCTGGGCCATCAGACTGTTCTTTTTTGTCATTGCATTCATTGTATCAGAGTTTTTACTGTTTTGTTACTTATTGATTGGTTATTTGCGTCCGCTGACGACGAAACCGGTCGCATCGATTTCGGCTGACAGGTCGACGGTCGGAGTGATGGGATAGACTGTCAGTTTGTCAAGGCGTCCTTTGCCGCCTTCGGCATAGACGTTGAGGGTGGTATAGGGCGACGTCGGGAAAACGAGGTTGGTCATCGCGAAGCGTCCTTCTCCGTCGAAGGCTTCGATCGAACAGCGGTCGATGAAGAGGCGGAGAGT
>CAYVXC010000226.1:0-2437 GCA_964454925.1 uncultured Bacteroides sp. | reverse complement strand
CTTTTCGGCTTTTTCGGCTTTGGCGGGTTCGCGAAGGGCGTGTTCGACGTTGAACTGTTCGATGTTCTTACGCATCGAGGCAACTTCTTTGTTGAGGGTTTCGATTTCGCGGGCCTGGTTGCGGATTGTGGTCAGGAGCGAGTTGAGTTCCTCGTTGTCGATGTCCATCGGATATTGCTCTTCGACGCGGACAATGAAGTCGCTGAGGACGTTCATGTAGTTCGTGAAGGCCTGGAAAGGAGTCTCGTAGGGGCTGAACAGCGAGTGGACCGCACCGTCGGCCATGTGTTTGGTCGACATGTAATAGAAGTGGTCGGCGCCCTGGAGATACCACCAGTCCTGTTTCAGGCGGCGGTCGTCACAGAGACGCACGCGCTCGGCGATCGAATAGAGTTTTTCAAAAGCTTCGTTCTGGAGCTGGTTACCGAGCCAGGCGGAGGTGTCGCGGGCCTCGTCGGCGTCACTGATCGGGTGGGTGACGGAGATTTCGCCGACAGCTTTGATTTTCTTGACGGCGTCGCCGGGAGTCATGAACTCGATTCCGCGTTCGGCGGCGAAGCGGGGAAGAGCTTCGAGGAACTGGAAGATGCCCGATGAAGCCGGCTGGAGGTCGCCGAAGGTGGCGAGGTTCATGTCGAGGTTGATGACCTGTTCCTCGGCGGGAGTCGAGGCGATCCAGTCGATGTATTTGTCGGCGGTCAGGGGATAGGCCTCCCAAGATGTGTCGGAGAAACGGAAAGCGATGTCGTCGCTGAGTTTGGCGTTCCGGAGGAGGACTTTGAGGGCGGGTGCCGAAGCGGCCGAGTAGATGTAGTTGGGCGATTTCCAACCGAGGATGTGTTTGGCGCCTTCGGTCAGGACGCCCTTGAAGCCCATGGCGAGAATCTGGGGAGCGATTTCGTCGGAATAGAGCATCTCGGTGTTATGGAGAATCTTAGATTTGACACCGAAGAGACTGTAGACCTTTTCGGCGTGAATCTTGATCTGTTCGGCGAATTCTTCGGGGTCGGTGAGCGAAGCCAGCGAGTAGGCATAGGGCTGACCGAGGAATTCGACCTTTCCGGTGTCGGCGAGCTTCTTGAGCAGGTCGATCATTTCGGGGACATATTGTTCGAACTGTTCGATGGCGACACCGGTAATCGAAATCGAGAAACGGAACTTGCCTTTCGTGTCCTCGACCATTTTCAGGAGGGTCTTGGCGGCGGGAATATAGGCGCGTTCGGCCACGCGGGTCACGATGTCGTCGTTCAGAAAGTCGTCATAGTAGTAGTGGTCGTTACCGATGTCGAAGAAGCGGTAGCGTTTGAGCCTCATGGGCTGATGTATCTCGAAGTTGAAAAGTATGGCTTTCATTGGTGGGAGTTTTGAAGGTGGATGGTGATGAAAGAAGTGATTAGCGGTTGAGGACGCGGTTATAGATGTCGATGACTTTCTGACCGGCTTTTTCCCAGGTGATTTGGGCAACCTCGGCCAGCCCGTCCTCGCGGAGCTGTTTGTAAAGCGCCGGATAGGTGATGATGGCGTGGATGGCGTCGGCCATGGCGTCGATGTCCCAGTAGTCGGTCTTGATGACGTTGGTGAGGATTTCGGCACATCCCGACTGTTTCGAGATTATCGACGGAACACCCATCTGCATGGCTTCGAGCGGCGAGATTCCGAACGGTTCGGAGACGGAAGGCATGATGTAGACGTCGCTGGCTTTGAGCATTTCGTAAACCTGTTTGCCTTTCTGGAAACCGGGGAAGTGGAATCGGTCGCTGATTCCGCGTCGGGCGGCCAGATCGATCATTTTTTCCATCATGTCGCCCGAGCCGGCCATGACGAAACGGACGTTCTTGTCGTTCTTCAGGACCTTGGCGGCGGCTTCGACAAAGTATTCGGGGCCTTTCTGCATGGTGATGCGTCCCAGGAAGGTCACTATCTTTTCTTTTGGTTTGGTAACTTCGACGTTCAGAAGTTCGGGGCTCAGAGGAATGACCGCGTTGTGAACGGTGGTTACCTTGGCGGGGTCGATTCCATATTTTTCAATTACGGTCTGCCGGGTGAGGTTCGAGACCGTAATGATGTGGTCGGCGTGGAGCATCCCGTCGCGCTCGATTCCGAACACCGTCGGGTTGACGTTTCCGCGGGAGCGGTCATAGTCCGTGGCGTGTACGTGGATGACCAGAGGTTTGCCGGTGACCTGTTTGGCGTGGATGCCGGCGGGATAGGTCAGCCAGTCGTGGGAATGGATGATGTCGAAGTCGAGGGTGCGTGCCAGAACGCCGGCCGTGATCGAGTAGTTGTTGATTTCTTCGAGAAGATTGTCGGGATAGCGGCCCGAGAATTCGATGCAGCCGAGGTCATTGAGCTTCATGTAGTTGAAGTCGGCATAGATATGGTCGCGCAGGCGGAAGTAGAGGTCGGGGTTCATCAGGTTTCCGATCCGCTCCTCGAC
>CAYVXC010000225.1:0-2439 GCA_964454925.1 uncultured Bacteroides sp. | reverse complement strand
AGACTCTACAGGAGTTATCGGTCAAACATGCTGATAAACTCATGCCCGGCTATACTCACCTTCAGGTTGCCATGCCCTCGTCATTCGGGCTTTGGTTCGGAGCTTATGCCGAATCTCTCACCGATGACATGCAGATGGTTCTGGCCGCGTACAACATCGCCAACCAGAATCCGCTTGGCTCTGCTGCCGGATATGGCTCGTCGTTCCCTCTCGACCGCGAGATGACGACCCGACTGCTCAATTTTTCGATGCCCCATTACAATGTAGTGGCCGCTCAGATGAGCCGTGGAAAAACCGAACGCGCCGTTGCCTCGGCGATTGCCGCCGTCGCTTCCACACTCGGTCATCTCGCTATGGATGTATGTCTCTGGATGTGCAACAACTTCGGATTTGTTTCGTTCCCCGACGAACTTACGACCGGCTCGAGCATCATGCCTCACAAAAAGAATCCGGACGTATTTGAAATCATGCGCGGTAAATGTAACCGACTTCAGTCTCTGCCTAATGAATTGACTATCCTTACGGCAAATCTGCCACTGGGCTACAATCGCGACCTCCAGCTGATGAAAGACATTCTTTTCCCCGCAACCACAGAACTCATCGAATGTCTTGAAATGGCGACCTTCATGCTCCCCCAGATGAAAGTAAAAGACGGAATTCTCGATGACGAGCGATATAACTATATCTTCACTGTCGAAGACGTGAACCGTCTGGTCCTCGAAGGGATGCCTTTCCGTGACGCCTACCGGACAGTCGGTATGGCCGTTCAGAACGGGACCTACCAACCGACGCGCACTGTCAACCACACACATCTTGGCTCTATCGGCAACCTCGCAACCGACTCCATCAACACAAAAATGGCTGATCTCATGGCCAAATTTGGCTGAGACTGTCATTTTCGCCACTTCAAATTTGGCTGAGACTGACATTTTCGCCACTTCAAATTTGGCTGAGACTGACATTTTTGCCACTTCAAATTTGGCTGAGACTGACAAAAATCGTATATTTGCGTCATATAAAATTGATTCCCAATGATTTTCAAGCGCAAACTATACAACGCCATGCTGAAATGGAAAAATGATTTCAGCGGCTCGATGGCTCTCCTAATAAAAGGTGCTCGTCGCGTCGGCAAATCGACTCTCGCAGAGACATTCGCCAAAAACGAATATAAGACCTATATTGCCATCGACTTTACAAGCTGTTCTCAGGATGTAAGAGATCTGTTCAACGACATCTCGAACCTCGACTATATATTTTTGCGTCTGCAAATGATCTATGATGTCGAGCTTCATGACAGAGAATCGGTGATCATTTTTGACGAGGTTCAAAGCTGTCCCAAAGCACGTCAGGCAATAAAATATCTTGTTAAAGACGGGCGCTATGACTATATCGAGACCGGCTCACTTCTGTCCATCCGCCAAAACGTGAAAGACATTCAGATTCCGAGCGAGGAATACAGTCTTTCGCTTTATCCGTTGGACTATGAAGAATTTAGTTGGGCATTAGGAAATAATATGTCTACGAAAATCCTTCACTCCTTGTTTGAACATGGAAAGGGTCTCGGAGACAGCGGAAACCGTACAGAAATGAAGAACTTCCGGCTTTACATGCTTGTTGGAGGCATGCCACAGGCCGTTGCTACTTATATCGAGACAAACAATCTTGCGCGGGTCGATGCTATGAAACGCGCCATTATAGAACTTTATGAACAGGATTTCATAAAAATCGACCCAAGCGGAAATGCTTCAAAAATGTTTATGGCTATTCCGGCTCAATTATCCGCAAATTATCTTAGATACCAAGTATATACCGCTACCGAAGGTAATCGCTATGACCGCGTAAAAGAAGCCATTTACGACATGCAAGATTCAATGGTTGTAAACCTTGCTTATCATGCCAACGACCCTAATGTCGGCCTCGCGCTACATAGAAACACCGATCGATTCAAAATGTACCTGGGTGACACCGGACTGTTTATCACCCTCGCTTTCTGGGACAAGAACTTCACCGAAAACATAATTTACGAAAAGCTTCTTTCAGATAAACTTAGCGCCGACCTCGGATATATTTATGAAAATGCAGTCGCTCAGATGCTGATTGCGGCCGGACACCAATTATATTACTACACGTTCCAGTCCGATTCCAGCACCCACAAGTATGAGATTGATTTTCTTTTGTCAGACGGAGCTAAAATCGACCCGATCGAAGTCAAGTCATCGGGATACAAATCTCATGCTTCGCTTGACGCATTCCGTAAAAAATTCTCGTCACGAATCAATCACAGTTATCTCATATACACTAAAGACCTGCGCCGCGAAGGAGATCTTACTCTCCTCCCGGCCTACATGACTATGTTCCTATAATCGGTTTAGAGTGGACGTAGAGCGCCGGTCGTTGAGTCCATGACGTAGCCTTTGACGCGGACGTCTTTGACCATCA
>CAYVXC010000224.1:0-2439 GCA_964454925.1 uncultured Bacteroides sp. | reverse complement strand
CATCAGGCGCTTGGCGTTGCGGGGGCGGCATTCTGCAGCCGAGCCGTTTACGGTTACGACGCAGGGCAGGGGAGCCTTGACGGTTTCAACACCGTGTTCCAGACGACGCTTTACGGTAACTTTGCCGTCGGCGATGCCGAGGATTTCCTCAGCGTAGGTAACCTGGGGAATACCGAGCTTCTCGGCAATCTGGGGGCCTACCTGTGCGGTGTCGCCGTCGATAGCCTGGCGGCCGCCGAGGATGATGTCATAGTTGCCGATTTTTTTCACTGCCTGAGCGAGCGAGTAGGAGGTCGCCAGAGTGTCGGCGCCGCCAAGTGCGCGGTCTGTCAGTACGATGCCTTTGTCGGCGCCGCGATAGATGGCTTCGCGGATCACTTCTGCAGCGCGGGGAAGACCCATTGTCAGAAGGGTGATGGTTGAACCGGGGTTGGCATCTTTGAGGCGAAGGGCCTGTTCGAGGGCGTTCAGGTCCTCGGGGTTGAAGATGGCCGGGAGCGCGGCACGGTTGATTGTGCCGTCAGCCTTCATAGCATCTTTGCCTACGTTACGGGTGTCGGGCACCTGTTTGGCAAGCACAATGATGTTTAAGCTCATATTCTTGGTTTTTAGTTGATTAGGTTGTTCAAAGGATTGGTGTCGCTCTTTGCAACATGCAAAATTAAGAATTTTTAATTTATCCACAAAATTTATGTTGGGGTTTATCCTTAAAATTTGTTTATGAGGCTTATAAGTTCTTTCGTCTTTCGTCCCAGAACTCTTTATGTGTTAAGTTTGTTTTAAAACTACGTCAATAAACTTCATCCGTTATGAAAGAAAATGTATGTGCCAAGGATCAGCCGCTTTCCGAAGAATCGCGGAGAGTGGTGAGAATTGTCCGTCGCGTAACCTGGATCGGCTTCTGGGTCAACGCGGTCCTGATGGTGTTCAAAATCGGTGTCGGGCTGTGGGGCCACTCAGACGCCCTGGTAGCTGACGGCGTTCACTCGTTCAGCGATTTCGCGACCGACATTCTCGTCATCGTTGTCATCGGAATCGCCTATAAAACTGCTGATGCAGACCATCCCTACGGTCACGGAAAATACGAAACACTGGCTTCGCTGATGATTGGTGTTTCTCTCGCTATCGTTGCTTTTGGAATCGGTCTGGCAGGCGCGAAGACCATATTCAGGGTCATTGGCGGAGAGATCCTTGACCGGCCCGACATGCTTACGCTTTGGGTTGCATTGGCCGGTATTTTCAGCAAGGAATTCCTTTACCGATATACATATCTTCGCGGAAAACAGGTCGGATCGGCTTCGCTGATGGCGAACGCATGGCATCATCGATCGGATGCAATTTCTTCGCTTGCAACCGTCATCGGTATCGGCGCATCGATTTTCCTTGGTGAGCAATGGAGAATCCTCGACCCGGTAGCCTCGGTGGTAATCGCGGTCTTCATCCTCGTCTCGGCTTGGAAAATATGTAGTCCGGCCGTCAAGGAACTGCTTGAATTTTCGCTTCCCGAGTCAGAAACGAAGCGTATTGAGGAAATCATCGGCGAGACGCCCGGAGTATTGTCCTACCATCGTCTCAGGTCGCGCAGAAACGGTCACGCCAGTATTATCGACGTTCATATCAAGGTCGACGGTGACATCAGTGTCAGGCGTGGACATTCTATCGCTTCGGATGTGGAAAAGAGGCTTCGGGACAACTTCGGTGCCGACATAATCACCAACATTCATGTCGAGCCGTTGCTTGCTTGTCCTGTTCCCTCTTCTGACGGGGTAAAGAAATGAACTCAACGGTGGCCGCGGGCGTTTTAATAATAGAAAACAGAAACACACACATAAAATTATTTAATGCTTAATTCACCGTTACTATGAAAGAAATTGCTGTTATTGGTGCCAATGGCACAGTTATGAGTAACGTACTGACTTCGTTACTCGAAAACGGACTTTATGTTAATGCCCTGACTCTTTTCCCCGAAAGGGTGATGATTAACAATAGTCAGTTGACAATCAGCAGACTTGATGTCGCTTCTAAAGAAAGGACAAGAGAAGCTCTCGAAGGTTACAACACAGTGATCATCGCAAATGAAACCGACCTTACGAACAAGGAGCTTAACGAAGTTATTCTGAAATATTATAATCAGACTGTCAATGCCGCCATTGAAGCCGGTGTTTCAAGGCTGATTGTTGTCGGCGGACCCGAAAGCTCGGCATTCTATATGGGTGACCTGAAACGTCACAACGAAATCGACTGGGTCTTTACGACGACCGAAGGTGACTTCGCCCGCCGCGTTGCCGACGAGGTGCTGTCGCCGCGCTACCATCGTGAACAGATCCGCTGATTCGGGCCGACGTTCAGAATAGCAAAAACGGGTTTCTCGACTGAGAAACCCGTTTTTGTGACTCCTACAGGATTCAAACCTGTAACCTTCTGATCCGTAGTCAGATG
>CAYVXC010000223.1:0-2475 GCA_964454925.1 uncultured Bacteroides sp. | reverse complement strand
TGAATGCCAAAGGGGCGATTGTCGGTTCTGCTCCCGAAAAGGCAGCCCGACTTGTCGTTACAACTAACATCGCTTCGTCTGTAGACGGTGCGTCGTTGATCGTTTTAGCTGTTAAACCTTGGGCAATCAAGGATGTTATCAACCAGATCAGAGACAATCTCGCTGAGGATGCCGTTGTGATTTCGGTTGCAGCCGGCATCGGTCTCGAAGACTTAAAAACGCTGATAGATCGCGAAGGTATCGGTCTCGTGTACATGATTCCGAATACAGCCCTTCAAATCGGCAAAGGTATGACGTTCGCCGCTTCGTCGGGTGTTAATTCCGAGAAGCTGAAAGAAATACACAGCCTTTTCGCTCCGCTTACCCGTCTGAAATTTATCGACGAATCGAAAATGGGAGCGGCGACGGCTCTCTGCTCGTGCGGAATTGCATACGTTTATAAGTTTATCGCGGCGGCCGCTCAGGCGGGGGTCGAATTAGGATTTACCTACGACGAGGCCGTCGATTTCTTCAACGCTACTGTCAGCGGAGCTTCCGCCATGGTCGATCGCTCGGAGCTGACCTTACAACAACTTATTAACGCGGTCACCACACCGGGTGGAATGACTATCCGAGGGGTTAACGAACTTGACCGCCGGGGATTCACCGCTGCTGTAATCGATTCCATTATCGCTCCACTTAAGAAATGAAGCAATACAAACGAATAACTGTCAAAATAGGCAGCAATGTACTGACACGACCCGACGGAACACTCGACGTCACGCGCCTGTCATCGCTTGTTGACCAAATTGCCATGCTCCGCGAAGCCGGCATCGAGATAGTGGTGATTTCGTCAGGGGCGGTCGCGTGCGGTCGCTCGGAGCTCAAGGGAATCAACACTTCGAAGCTCGACGATGTAGACCGGCGTCAGCTTTTTTCAGGAGTCGGTCAGGCAAAGCTCATCAACAGATATTATGATCTTTTCCGTGAACATAATATCATTGTCGGGCAGGTCCTGACGTTGAAGGAAAGTTTTGCGACGCGCCGTCACTATCTCAATCAACGTAACTGTATGCTGACTATGCTTGCCAACGGCGTAATTCCAATCGTCAACGAAAACGACACGGTTTCGGTTACCGAACTTATGTTTACCGACAACGACGAATTGTCCGGTCTCATTGCCGCAATGATTGACTGCGAGGCATTGGTTATTCTCAGCAATATCGACGGAATTTATGACGGTGACCCGAAACTTCCGGAATCAAAAGTGATCGAGATTGTCGATCCGCGACGTGACTTGTCTGATTATATCAGTACCGAACGCTCAGGTTTCGGTCGCGGCGGCATGGTCACAAAATACCGTATTTCACGCAAAGTCGCCGATGAGGGCATCGAAGTCATCATCGCCAACGGAAAGACCGACAACATTCTTACCTCACTGTTTCTTGAACCGGAGAGCACTCCGATCTGTACACGGTTTGCGCCCTCCGAGAATCCGACATCAAGCATGAAACGGTGGATTGCACATAGCGAAGGATTTGCAAAAGGACGCGTATTGATTGACCAAAACGCGGAAGACGCGGTCCTGTCAACCCACGCGGCTTCGATACTTCCTATCGGCGTGACAGCAGTCGAAGGCGAATTCGAACGGGACGATCTGGTAAGAATCGTCAGTGCCACGTCGGGTCAGGATCTCGGTGTGGGGCGCGTCAGCTATGGTTCTGACGAGGCCCGCGCTGTTGCCGGCAAACGTGGCCACCGCCCAATAGTTCACTATGATTACCTTTATATAGACTTGATTTAAAATGACTACCGATATAACTCCAATGTTGTTGGCAGCCCGCAAGGCTTCCCGCACTCTCAACTCCCTCACAGACGCCGAACGCTCGGCCGTTATTTCTGACCTGGCAGACACCCTCGAGCAAGAGATTCCCACTATCCTCGAAGCTAACGAGAAAGATCTGGCACGCATGGATCCCTCGAATCCTATGTATGACCGACTCGCTCTCACAGCCGACCGTATTCGTGGAATCGCCGCTGAAACGCGCCACGTGGCCACCCTACCCTCGCCACTTGGCGAACTCGAACACCACACTCTCCCCAACGGACTGAGATTGACCAAACAGGCTGTTCCTTTCGGTGTCATAGGAGTGGTCTATGAAGCACGTCCAAATGTATCGGTAGATGTCTTTTGTATATGTTTCAAGGCCGGGAACGCCGTTGTTTTGAAAGGCGGAAAAGATGCGGCTGACTCAAACACCGCGATTGTCGCTATTATCCATTCTGTACTCAAACGTCATGGAATCGATACCGCTGTGGCAACCCTGCTGCCGGCTACACACGAAGCGACTGCTCAACTCTTTCAAGCACGCGGACTCGTTGACCTCCTGATTCCGCGCGGATCGAGACGTCTCATAGACCGCGTTCGTGAAGAGGCCCGAATTCCGGTTATCGAGACCGGCGCCGGCGTCTGTCATACCTATATCGATGCTTCTG
>CAYVXC010000222.1:0-2478 GCA_964454925.1 uncultured Bacteroides sp. | reverse complement strand
TGAATGCCAAAGGGGCGATTGTCGGTTCTGCTCCCGAAAAGGCAGCCCGACTTGTTGTTACCACGGACATCGCCTCATCGGTGGAGGGCGCATCGTTGATTATCCTGGCTGTCAAGCCGTGGGCAATAAAGGAAGTGATAGATCAGGTCAGAACCCGGCTCGCTGAAAATTGTGTGGTCATTTCAGTAGCCGCAGGCATCGGTCTTGACGACTTGACTAAGCTTATTGCCCGCGAAACGGTCGGTGTCATTTATATGATCCCCAACACGGCTCTTCAGATTGGTAAAGGAATGACTTTTGCAGCCTCCTCGGGGGTTGACGCTGAAAAACTGAATGAAATCTATAGCCTTTTCGCTCCCTTAACCCGATTGAAATTTATTGACGAGACAAAAATGGGGGTGGCCACCGCTCTATGTTCTTGTGGAATAGCATACGTTTATAAGTTTATTGCGGCTGCCGCTCAGGCCGGTGTCGAATTGGGATTTACATACGACGAATCAGTAGACTTTTTCAATGCCACGGTCAGTGGAGCCGCCGCAATGGTGGACCGCTCTGATCTGACACTCCAACAACTTATTAACGCAGTCACAACACCGGGTGGAATGACTATTCGCGGTGTAAACGAACTTGACCGCCGCGGGTTTACGGCCGCTGTTATTGATTCAATTATTGCCCCGCTTAAGAAATGAAGCAATATAAACGAATAACTGTAAAAATCGGGAGTAATGTTTTGACGCGTCCTGACGGGACTCTCGATGTCACTCGGTTGTCCTCGCTTGTCGACCAAATCGCCATGTTGCGTGAGGCGGGAATTGAAGTCGTCGTCATTTCGTCCGGCGCTGTCGCTTGCGGAAGATCAGAACTGAAGGGCTTAAATACTTCGAGGCTCGACGACGTCGACCGCCGCCAGCTTTTCTCAGGAGTTGGGCAGGCGAAGCTGATCAACCGGTATTATGATCTTTTCCGTGAACACAACATTATTGTAGGCCAGGTCCTGACGCTTAAAGAGAGTTTTGCGACACGTCGCCACTATCTCAATCAGCGCAACTGTATGCTTACAATGCTTGCAAACGGCGTGATTCCTATTGTTAACGAAAACGACACGGTTTCGGTTACGGAACTGATGTTTACCGATAATGATGAATTGTCGGGGCTCGTGGCCGCCATGCTCGACTGTGAGGCATTGGTGATTCTGAGCAATATCGACGGAATTTATGACGGAGACCCGAAGCTCCCCGAATCGAAAGTTATAGAGACTGTCGATCCTCGCAGGGATTTGTCGGATTATATCAGTACGGAGCGTTCGGGCTTCGGTAGGGGAGGAATGGTGACGAAATATCGCATTTCCCGCAAAGTCGCCGACGAAGGTATTGAAGTCATCATCGCCAATGGAAAAGCAGACAATATACTTACTTCTCTTTTTGTCGGCAATGACCAAAGACCAATCTGCACGCGATTCGCGCCATCGGAGAACCCGACGTCGAGCATGAAGCGCTGGATCGCTCACAGTGAAGGCTTTGCAAAAGGCCGTGTATTGATTGACCGTAATGCAGAAGATGCAGTTCTCTCGACTCATGCGGCTTCCATTCTTCCTATAGGCGTGACGGCCGTCGAAGGCGAGTTCGAACGGGACGATCTGGTCAGGATTGTCAGTGCCACGACCGGTCAGGTCCTTGGTGTCGGTAGAGTCGGATATGGCTCTGACGAGGCCCGGAGCGTTGCCGGTCAGCGCGGTCATCGGCCGATGGTCCACTATGATTACCTTTATATAGATTTGACTTAACAAAATGACAACAGATATTACCCCTATGCTGCGGGCTGCCCGCAAGGCTTCGCGCAGTCTCAATTCAATGACGGACGCCGAACGTTCGAGTATTATTACTGATCTGGCAGACAGTCTTGAACGGGAAATCCCGGCCATTCTTGAAGCGAATGGGAAGGATCTCGCAAGAATGGATAGGTCTAATCCTAAATATGACCGTCTTGAGCTTACGGCCGATCGCATCCGCGCTATAGCCGCCGACACTCGACATGTGGCATCTCTTCCAACACCTCTCGGACAGCTTGAAACACGTACGCTTCCAAATGGTCTAAGATTGACCAAACAGGCTGTGCCGTTCGGAGTCATAGGGGTCGTTTATGAAGCTCGTCCAAATGTGTCGGTCGATGTCTTTTCGCTATGTTTCAAGGTCGGTAATGCTGTAGTCCTGAAGGGTGGGAGCGATGCGACTGATTCAAACAGTGCAATTGTTGCGGTGATACATTCCGTGCTCGAACGTCACGATGTTGACCCTGCGGTAGCGACTCTCCTTCCTGCTACCCACGAAGCGACTGCTCAACTTTTTCAGGCCCGGGGGCTCGTAGATCTCCTGATTCCGCGCGGATCGCGGAGACTTATTGACCGAGTGAGAGAAGAAGCTCGGATTCCGGTTATCGAGACCGGCGCCGGCGTCTGTCATACCTATATCGATGCTTCTG
>CAYVXC010000221.1:0-2530 GCA_964454925.1 uncultured Bacteroides sp. | reverse complement strand
CGAAAGAACGACTGTTGCTGATCTATCTCTACTCGGGCATGTCAGCAAGAACGATTTGTGTACTGACAGACATTCAGTTAAAGAACTTTTATATGCGCCGTCAGCGCCTGAAATCCAAGATCCTTGCATCCGACGCTCCCGACAAAGAGTTTTTTGCCGATATGATGTAAAATTTTCGAATGATTTTGAGACCGAAATTTTGTCGGTCGGAAAAAATGTGCTAATTTTGCAGACGTAAAAGCAAGGCGATTTAGTGTAGTGGCCTAGCACGCCACCCTCTCACGGTGGAAACCCGGGTTCGATTCCCGGATTCGCTACAAAAAGACAATGACGGGCGACCTTTTGGGGACGTCCGTTTGTTGTTTTAGAAGTAATCAGACGACAATTATGGCAAAACAGGAATATATCGAGAAAAACCGTCAGTGGTTGAAAGATAAAGCGGCCGAACCGGGTGTCCTCCCGCTTGACAAAGGCATCTTCTACAAGGTGTTGAAGAAAGGGCAGGGGACATCTTCGCCTAATCGTGGCTCGGTTGTCACGGTTCATTACACCGGGAAGACAATCAATGGGAAAACCTTTGACTCGTCGCGAGGTGGAGTTGCTCCAGCTTTCCGCCTCCGGGAGTTGATACCCGGATGGATCATCGCGCTCCAGAAAATGCACGTCGGCGACCGGTGGGAAGTTTATATCCCTGCCGAGCAGGCATACGGAAAGTTCAATCAGCCCGGAATCCCCGGCGGCTCGACTCTCATTTTTGATATAGAACTAAATGGAATCGGTTGAAGCAGAAAAAACTAAGTCGAAACCGACCGGGTCGGGCAAGACGCCAAAAAAGAAGAAGCGTCGCCGCCGGAAGTCCCGGTCAGTCGAGTTGTCGAACACTTGTCCGCTGCTGTGCTTCGACTCGGAGACGACAAATCACGGCGAGTTGCTCGAGCTGTCGGTGTTCGATGCTGAAGGTACTGAGGCCTATCATCGTTATTTTCGTCCCCATGCTAAAAACTGGCCGTCGGATATTCATCACATCACACCCGAGATGGTGGCCGATGGAAAGCGTTTCATCGCTCATCGCGGAGAGATCGGTTATCTGATAAATAGTGCCAGGTTCTTGCTTGGATGTGCCCTGTCAAACGATATTCACAGTCTCAAGCGACACGGTGTCGAGATATCAGACAATCATGTTGTCATTGATATTCAAAGCTGGTTCTGGCTATTGAAGGATGATACCGACCGCCACGAAAAATTGCAGACGGGTCTTGCCGCAATCGGGGAGACCTATGGTCTCGATTTCGGTGAGGGACAGGCTCATTCTGCCACGGCCGATACCCGGTTGACTCTTGAGTGTTTCCGCGCGATGGTCGATGACTTCAACCGTCAGTTTCCCGATGATGATGATCAGGAAGTCAATCTTACAGACGAGAAATACCTGAACCGTCTGGTCGCGCGTTTCAATGAGCAATATAAACTTGCGACTCAGATATTTAAAATGAGAAATGCCGGTGGCTTTGTCAGTGTGATCCAACGTGAGCAGGGTTATTCGTTGAAATTCCATCGTGTAATGCCTGAGGACACTTCCAATTATGTTCTTTCATCGGCTGTCGGTGATCGTGCTTTGGCTGAGCGTGAACTGAGGATTTTCCTTCAGCCGCGCGAACTAAAAGGTTTGACAGGCATTTATGATCTTGATGAAAACGATTTTGATTTTCTCAGGAACTATACCAATGAAATGGACGAAGAGAAATACATGGCAGTTCGTGTCGCCGGCCGGCCGCCTGAAATCTCACGAGCCAGACTGAAAGCTGCCCGGCGTGCCATTTCCTCCAGGACCTCCTCTCAGGAACCTGACGTTCGGGTCAGTCAGAAAAAGAAGAAAGCCTTATCCTCACCAGGCAAAAATAGGCGCAAACCTCGTTCCTCTCGCAAACAGAAATAACATAAAACCGTGGCCTTTTGGCCACGGTTTTATGTTTTCTGATGTATTACAGGGAATTAGTAAACGCCCTGGCCCATCATGGCATCGGCGACTTTCATGAAGCCGGCGATATTTGCGCCTTTCATGTAGTTGACATATCCGTCAGGTTCTGTGCCGTGTTCGATACACTGCTGATGGATATTGTTCATGATTTCGTGGAGACGATTGTCGACTTCTTCGGCAGACCACTGGAGATGTTCGGCATCCTGGCTCATTTCGAGACCCGAAGTTGCTACACCGCCTGCATTGACAGCCTTACCGGGGGCATAGATGATGCGTGCTTCGAGGAAAGTATCGATAGCTTCAGGTGTACAACCCATATTTGATACTTCGGCAACGAGTTTAACACCGTTTGCAACGAGCTGTTTTGCGTCTTCGCCGTTGACTTCGTTCTGTGTAGCGCAGGGAAGAGCGATGTCGACTTTCTGTTCCCAAGGCTTTTTGCCGGGATAGAAAGTAGAACCGGGGAATTTCTCAGCGTAGGGAGCAACGATGTCATTGCCCGAAGCGCGGAGTTCCAGCATATAATTGATCTTTTCGGCATCCAGCCCTGCGGGG
>CAYVXC010000220.1:0-2574 GCA_964454925.1 uncultured Bacteroides sp. | reverse complement strand
GGCTGGGTCTTTGAGGGATGAGACAGCACAAGAGCATAGACGAGGAGATAGACCGTCAGGGCGACCACGAGCCAGAAGCTCGGGAGAACGGCGTTACCGCTCACGAAGAGACCCTGAATGAAGGGCAGTATTCCACCGCCGCAAACCATGGTCATGAACAGACCCGACGCAACCGAGGTGTATTTGCCGAGGCCCTGGACCGAGAGGTTGAAGATCGCACCCCACATGACCGACGTGCAGAGACCGCAGGCGATGAGGTAGATGGCGTTCATGGGAATCGAGACTTCAGAGAATTCAAGGACTTTCGAGTCAAATCCGAAGAAAGGAACGACCGATTCGGAGGCGGTGATGCCGAGAATGAGAAGGATTGTGCCGATTCCGGCGGTGGTGATGAGCATGGCGCGGCTCGAGACCTTGGCACCGACGGCACCGCCGATGAGGCGTCCGACGAGCATCAGGAGCCAGTAGAGGCCGACAACCGTACCGGCTATTGCCGACGCTTCGAAGCCGACATTGTTTGTAATGACGGTCTCGCTGTTGGTCAGATACTGAAGAGTCCAGTTGGCTATGCCGACTTCGATACCGACGTAGCAGAAGATGGCAACCACACCCCAGCGGAAGTTGGAGTATTTGAATGCTCCGGCAGCCGCAACGTGTTTTTTAGCTTTGCCGAAATCGGGAGCTTCGGGGAGTTTGGAGAAATAGAGGACGAGGAAGGCCGCCGCGAAGATCGCCATAGCGAGGTAGAAGACGGGGTTAGCCGAGGCGATTGAGCTTGCCTCGCCGCCGAGCAGACCGCCGACGATGACGGGAGCGAGGGTGGCGCCGAGCGAGTTGCACGAACCGCCGAGCTGAACGAGCTGGTTGCCCTGGTTCTGGGTCTTACCGAGTGAGTTGAGCATCGGGTTGACAACCGTGTTTAGCATACACATCGAGAAACCGGCAATGAAAGCACCGAGAATATAGATGATGACTGCGGTTGTGTCGTCGCCAATAAAGCCCGAGAGATAGGTAACCAGGACTCCGATGAAACCGACGGTTACAGCCATCAGGGCGGTCATACGGTAGCCGCGGTTTTCAAGCAGTTTACCGGCCGGATAGCCCATGCAGGCGTATGCGATGAAGTTCGCGAGGGTTCCGAGCTGAGACAGAAGAGCGTTTCCGCCTGTCATCTTTTTGATAACTTCGCCGAGAGGGTTCTGGTATCCGGTCACGAACGCAATCATGAAGAAGAGTGCGAACATGATGGCGATCGGAAGAACATAGCCGGGTTTCCGGGCTTGGGTGTTTTCAGTTGCCATGTTGGTAATGATTTGTTGTTATTGTTGGATTTAGGTTAATCAATATTCTCGTGCCCCGAATATCCGGGTGCCTATTCTGACAAGGGTCGAGCCCTGTTCGATCGCCAGTGGAAAATCGTCGCTCATTCCCATCGAGACGGTGTCGAAACCGCGGAGATCGGGCGCGATCGTCAGAATGTCGCGTCTGACACCGGCAATTCGTCCGAAGTCCGCTTTTATCCGCTCCGTGTCGTCGGTATTGGTGGCCATGCCCATGATTCCGTCGATATGGACGGCCTTCAGCTCTTCGAAACGGCGACGGGCGAAGAATTCGACCAGTTCTTCGGGTGTCCAGCCGAATTTCGTTTCCTCGGCGGCCACATGGACCTGCATCAGGACGTGGGTGACGACACCGGCTTTTTCCGAAAGGCTGTCAATGAGCGACAGAAGGCGTTCGGAGTCGACACTCTCGATCAGCGCGACCCGACCGATCCGCCGTTTGACTTTGTTGGTCTGGAGATGGCCGATGAAGTGCGAGCGGATGTCGGCTGGGAGGGCGGGAATCTTTTCGATAAGTTCCTGCACACGGCTTTCGCCGAAGATGCGTTGGCCCGCGTCGTAGGCCTCCCTGAGCGCTTCGACAGGATGGAATTTCGACACGGCCACCAACTCGACGCCTTCGGGAAGGAGTCGTTTGATGGCGGTTATCTCGCGGGCGATATGGCCTGGCTGGGGAGCGGTCATTTCGGGTTTTTAAGCAGGTTTTTCTTCAAGTTTGGCGCGGTAGACGTCCATGAGCGGGGTCTCGGTGATCTGTTGAATCTCGTAGTCGCCCATGGTTCCTTTCATGCCTTCGAGAAAATTGTCGAGAGCCTGACGGAACGACGAGGCCTGAACAAGAATCAGGGTCGTGGATTTCTTTTCCTGAGCGGTCTTTTCGTCGATGGTGATGAAAGCGACTTTGACCAGATACCAGCGGTCGCCGGTCTCGTCCCAGAAAATTTCCGATATTTTGGTGCGCTTCACGGCCGAAACGCTGAACTCGCCCGAAATGAACGGGGTCTGTTCCTCTATTATGCGTGCTTCCGCTTCGGTAAACGATAGAGCGTCGACAAGATAGGGCTCGGTGACTTTTTTCACCGATCCGTTTTCCTGGATCTTGTCATAGCGGACTTTACATTCAAACCAGTTTGCCATTTGGAGTATGGAGTTAGGGATGATTGATGACTGAATTATTTTATGGCGGCGAGATAGGTCACCATGAGGTCGTCGATAGCGAAGTAGGCGGGATTGT
>CAYVXC010000219.1:0-2655 GCA_964454925.1 uncultured Bacteroides sp. | reverse complement strand
CATCGAAAGTTGCATTCGCCAAGAGAAGTGCGTTAGGATTCGCAAGCCCTATATCCTCTGATGCCAAAATGACAAGACGACGGGCTATAAACTCGGGATCTTCGCCCCCGCGCAACATCCTTGCAAGCCAATAAATAGCCGCATCAGGATCGCTACCGCGAATGCTCTTTATGAATGCCGATATGATGTCATAGTGAAGTTCGCCATTTTTGTCGTATGCCTGAGGATTTTTCTGGAGACTCTCGGTAACAACTTTATCGTCGATTACGATGGTCTGTCCGTGTGCAGTCGATTGTTCAAGCAAATCAAGAATATTCAGCAATTTGCGCGCGTCGCCACCGGCATAACGGAAAAGAGCTTCAGTCTCTTTAACTTCAATTTTTCGTTCTGATAAGATCTTGTCCGCGGTAATGGCGTGATCGAGCAATTTCCTCAGATCTTTCTCATCGAGAGGATTTAGCGTATAAACCTGTGCACGGCTTAATAACGGCCGAATGATCTCAAACGAAGGATTTTCTGTTGTAGCACCGATCAAAGTCACTATTCCGCTTTCCACAGCACCCAACAGACTGTCTTGCTGAGATTTGGAAAACCGGTGTATTTCATCGATAAACAAAATAGGACGACCGGTAGAGAACATTCCTCCCGACCGTTTACATTTATCGAGAACCTCGCGCACTTCCTTAACTCCAGAGCTAACTGCCGACAAGGTATAGAACGGAACATTGACAGCGTTGGAAATTATTTTTGCGATTGTGGTTTTACCAACTCCCGGAGGCCCCCAGAGAATGAAAGAAGCAACGTTACCCGTATCAATCATACGACGCAAAATTGCATCCGGACCGACAAGATGAGTCTGTCCGATATAATCATCAAGTGTAGTTGGCCTCAATCGTTCAGCCAAAGGTAGTATTGCCATAATTCAGAGGAGTCTGTTTGTTAAAATCAACGCATTACCGGATTAAACAGACGTGCACCGCGAAGATATGCGTCTGCGCTGATTCGCCTTTTACCGGCCGGTTGTACTTCGTTTAGTTCAAGAAGGAATCGGTCACCACAGACGACGAACATCCTGTCTTTTTCGATCAGCACGGTGCCTGGAACAAATTCTGACTGGCGCTGAGTTAGTGTGGTTTTATAGACTTTCAAATCAACGGGTGCCGTTGTCTCGGAACCAATAACTGTCCATGCCGCTGGATAGGGCGACAGGCCTCTCACCTGATTATGTATGTCAATGGCATTTCTATTCCAATCGATCTTACAGGTCTCTTTGAATATTTTGGGTGCCGGTGTAGGTGTTTCACCATCCTCAAGAAGTGAGGATTGGGGTGTCGTTGTCAGACTGCCGTCAAGTATGGAATTGATCGTTTTAACGGTAAGACGTGCACCAAGCTCCATCAGTCTGTCGTGAACGTCTCCTACATTATCTTCCGGGAGGATGTCAATTTCAACTCGATCGATTATGTCACCGGTATCTATTTCGTGTTTTAGGAAAAAGGTAGTCACACCGGTTTTAGTTTCTCCGTTCATAACCGCCCAATTTATTGGGGCTGCTCCACGATACTTAGGCAGTAGCGAAGCATGGAGATTGAACGTTCCCAACGGAGGCATTGCCCAGACAACCTCAGGAAGCATTCTGAACGCTATAACCACGAATAGATCGGCATTCAGAGCCTTAAGACTATTAACAAAATCCTCATCTTTCAAGCGCTCAGGTTGAAGGACAGGAAGGCCGCGTTCAACTGCAAACTGCTTTACAGCCGACTGAATCAGGTGATGGCCGCGTCCGGCTATCTTATCAGGCATAGTCACAACGGAAACAACATTGAAACCATTGTCGACTATGGCTTTCAGACTGGCAACCGCGAAATCAGGGGTCCCGAAAAAAACTATCTTTAAATCTTCTTTATTCATCTGCTTACTATTCATTAGTTACTGTACCAGACGCCAACCGCTCAAGATCTTTCCAGACTCTTTCGTCAGGAACCGGTGCGGTGACCGATATGGTTTCATGTGACACCGGATGTTCAAACTCTATATGACGGGCCAATAGTGAAATACTCCCGTCGGGGTTCGACCGTTTGTCACCATACTTCAGATCTCCTCGTATCGGGCATCCGATTCCCGCCATCTGAATTCTTATCTGATGCTTACGTCCGGTCAGAAGTTCGATTTCATTCAATGTAAAATTTTCGCCACGTGCCAAAACACGATATTTCAGACGAGCGACTTTTGTATCTTTGCGTGGCGACGGGGAAATATAGGTTTTGTTATTTTTTTCAACCGAATAGAGGTTGTTTTCGAGCAAAGCCTCTTCTTTGACCGGCGTATTGCGCGTCAGAGCCCAATATGTCTTGTGAACCTGACCCGTCCTGAACATATCGTTCAGCCGCGCAAGGGCCTTGGAAGTTTTCGCAAAAACGACAAGTCCGCCTACAGGGCGGTCCAGACGATGGGCCACGCCGAGAAAGACATTTCCCGGCTTATTGTATTTCTCCTTAATCCAGGACTTAACTGTCTCTGAAAGCGGCACATCGCCGGTTTTATCACCCTGAACTATTTCTCCGGGTGCCTTATTAACTATGATAATATGATTGTCTTCGTAGAGAACTTCCATTGGCGAAATTAATTATTATACAAATATAACAAATATTT
>CAYVXC010000218.1:0-2671 GCA_964454925.1 uncultured Bacteroides sp. | reverse complement strand
TATTGGCCAATGGGGCGGTTGATGAGTCGGGCAAGCGATGCAAAAACATATTGGGCTACCGCCGGCGCGTTACATCCGGGTGCGTTTACCGTCGTAATGCCAGCTTTTTCGGTCCAAGCCCGATCGAAATGGTCCATTCCTATTGTCGCTGTCCCGACGAACCGGCACCGGGAACCGTCAAGGAGGCGCTTGTCGATATGTGTACGCGTTCTGACAATCAGTCCGTCAATATCCTTCACGGCCTCGGGCGTAATTTCGTCGGGGGCAAGATAAACAACCTCGGCGTAGGGCTCGAGCACTCCGCGAAGGTAGGGGACGTGACAGTCGACCACGAACCTAAGATTGCGGTCATTCAGTTTGTTGACATTCTCCATATATAAAACGCGATGTAAATCAGCATGATGAAAATTATACCGATATAGCTGCGTCGGCCTTGGTGGCTTACGAAACTGTAGGCTAACTGATATGAAGTCAGTAGATAAAGCAGGGGAAGATAGGTCGCCGCATTAGTGAAGTCAGCGACGACGGCCAGAATTGTGAACAGGGCGAGCATGGACAGCGACCCGTTGAAAGCGCGAAGATTGGCGTTGAGCGTTATGACCTTCATGACATTCGTGGTCCACGCCGTGACGAAAAGAACGACGGTCACTAATGTTACGGCAACAAGCTGAATTGCGTCGGTATAGTCAAATTGGGTGAAAAAGTTGGCAAATTCCGGGAAATGTATGTCAGCCGGATCGACCAGATCCGCACCAAGAACGATCCACCAGGGAGTGACTATGCCCAGCAACATTGCCAAAACCGTTTTCAGCGAGAAAATCTTCATCTGAATGATCCCGAGTAAGAAAACGGGCATGAAGATAGCGTAGGCATACTGGGTCATCGTTAGCGACGACAGGATGGTGAAAATCAAAAAGATATTTCTCATTCCCGAACTATCGGAGAACGTAGGCCACAGAAGGGCTACGCATGCGACGATAGCCATGACGAGCACAGTGCCCGTATATAGCTGGTCAAGAAGGTCGGGCGTGGAAGCCGACATGAGCAGAAAGAAGGCCGCGGGCAGCGACGTCATCGCTCTCATCGGATTGAAGAACTGAAGGACAAACATCCATCCCAAAGCGGTGACAAGCAGCATCCCGGTACTGATCGTCATCTCAAGCCAGTGGTTGCTGACCCAAAGGTTCACCGAGGGAAAGACGAGTCCCCGGTCGCCTTCGATATAGGTGACGTCGCCATACATGAATGCCATGCGGGCGGCGATAAGCATAAGTATGCCCGCGATAGCAACCATGCCTCGCGAATTCAAATATCGGTTCAGGGTCAGTTCAAACACTGTCGTGATTATTTCTGTCCGAGTTTCATCAGATCTTGTCCGATGTCACGGCGGTAATATTTGCCGTCAAAGTCAAATCCGTCTATCGACTTGTAGGATTTATCAAGAGCATCGGCAACCGATTCACCGAGCGAAGTAACCGCGATGACACGTCCTCCCGAAGTCAGAAGACGTCCGTTTTCATCAAGTTTGGTTCCCGCGTGGTAAAGAATTGAGTCTGCGGGTTCGAGATTGCCGGTTATTTCAAGACCTTTGGGATAGGAACCGGGATAACCGCCCGAAACGGCCATGACGGTTACGGCCGTGCGCGGGTCGTGACCGAGTTCGCGGTCGCCGAGTTCGCCGAGGGCCGCCGCTTTGGCCACGTCTACGAGATCGCCGGTGAGACGGGGCATCACAACCTCGGTTTCGGGGTCGCCCATCCTGACATTGTATTCAATGACCATCGGCTCACCGCCAACATTGATGAGTCCAAGGAAAATGAAGCCGCGGTAGACGATGCCTTCGGCTTTCAGTCCTTCGATAGTCGGGCGAATAATCCGTTCCTCGACTTTTTTCATAAACTCGTCGTCGGCGAAAACAACTGGACTGACTGCACCCATACCGCCGGTGTTGAGACCGGTGTCTCCTTCGCCGATACGTTTATAGTCTTTTGCAACGGGGAGAATGCGGTAACCGCCGTTGCCGTCAGTCAGCACAAACACAGAACATTCGATGCCCGAAAGAAATTCTTCGATGACAACGGTTGCAGACGACTTGCCGAACATTCCGCCGAGCATTTCGCTCAAAGCCTTTTTCGCTTCGTCAAGATTCTCAAGGATGAGCACACCTTTGCCGGCCGCTAATCCGTCGGCTTTGAGCACGTATGGAGCGTTTAGAGATTCAAGAAAGGCTTCGCCGTCGGCCAGAGTTTCGGCGGTGAAGCTGCGATAGCGGGCCGTGGGTATGTTGTGGCGCATCATGAATGCCTTCGCGAAATCTTTGCTGCCTTCGAGCGCCGCGCCTGCTTTTGAAGGACCGACGACAGCGACCGATGGGCAATTCTCTGCCATATAATCCCAGATGCCGGCTACCAGCGGATCCTCGTTGCCGACCACAATCATATTGATATCGTTATTCTTTACGAAATCAGCTACTTCATCAAAATTCAGCGGATTCAGGGTCACATTCTTACCATATAGACCGGTGCCACCGTTACCCGGAGCAATGAAGAATTTACCCATGGAGGGACTTTCAGAGAGTTTACGGGCCAGGGCTGATTCGCGGCCACCCGATCCGAGAAGAAGTACGTTTGTCTGTTCCATAATTGATGATTATTTGATTGGTCGGATAATT
>CAYVXC010000217.1:0-2672 GCA_964454925.1 uncultured Bacteroides sp. | reverse complement strand
CCCCTAAGATTTCAACTAAATAACAACATAAATAATGAAAACAAAATTACATACCGATTGGACAATCTCAGATATTTGTAATGGCTTTGTATATAATGAACTTGAGGCTAAAGGGCTTTTTGGCATGGGTGGTTTGCTTACCATCCAACCTGAATATCAACGCAACTATATCTATGCCGATGGCAAAAAGGATGTAGCTGTTATTGATTCTGTACTTAAGGGATATCCTTTGGGAGTAATCTATTTTGTAAAAACCTCCGAAGGGAGATATGAAGTCCTTGACGGACAGCAAAGAATAACTTCTCTTGGTAGATTCTTTAATGGTAAACTTAGCATTAAAGATGAAAACGGACTCCCCCAAAGTATTGGGTCTATAGCAGGTGAAAAGCGAGAAAAGTTTTTAGCAACTAAACTTTTGATATATGAGTGCGAAGGATCTGAAACAGAAATAAAGGATTGGTTTCGAACCATCAATATTGCCGGAGTTTCATTGAATCCACAAGAAATATTAAACGCAGTATATTCTGGTCCATTTGTCACTGCAGCCAAAGCAGTCTTCAGTAACTCGCAGAACTCAAAAATGCAGATGTGGTGTGCATATATTTCGGGGGCACCAAATCGTCAAGAAATTCTTGCAACTGCCCTTGAATGGGTCAGTAAAAACAACATTGAGGATTATATGAAAGATCATCGTTACGACTCTGACATTACCGAACTGGTTAATTATTTCAATAGTGTAATTGATTGGGTACGTAATGTCTTTCAAGTAGTCGAGAATGAAATGCGTGGCTTACCATGGGGGGAGCTTTATGAACGCTATCACAACACTCCATATAATCCTACATATGTTAAAAAGAGAGTTCAAGAATTGTACGGAGATCCTTATGTGAAAAATCGCAAAGGAATATATGAATTTTTACTTGGAGGTGAGGAAAATACAAAGCTTCTTGATATTCGCATATTCGATGAAGCGACAAAAAGAGCTGTCTACAATCGTCAGACTCTTGATGCTAAGAATCGAGAAATTTCAAACTGTCCGTTATGTGCTATAGGGCATGGTTCTAATGCAACCAAAATCTGGAAGCAAAATGAAATGGATGCGGATCACGTCACAGCGTGGAGTCGCGGTGGAGCAACATCCATAGAAAATTGTCAAATGCTTTGCAAAACTCATAATCGAGCAAAAGGAAACAGATAATACCTCTGAGGTGTATATTCTGTATAACAACTTAAATTTTTACAGAGTATGACTTCCTCTTCTATTATATTTACCGAAGTAGCATTCCGGTGGAAAGAAAGTAAGCAGAATGTAGTCAAGCATTCTACTTATTGTGCTTATATTCTTATTTTGAAAACCCACCTCCTACCTTACTTTGGTAATCATAGATCTATCAGTGAATCTCAGGTTCAAGAATTTGTATTTGAAAAGCTCAATTCAGGATTGAGCCGTAAATCTGTTCATGACATCTTAGCAGTCCTTTCAGCAGTTTGCAAGTTTGGGTCCAAACATTCAATCTTTCATAAACCTGAATGGGACATTGTTTACCCCTCGGAAACTGCCGCACGTTCTCTTCCTGTTTTGTCTATAGACAATCATCGAAAGCTTCTGGCAAACATTTCATCAAATCCCAACACGCAAAATATTGGGGTACTTTTAGCCCTGTGCTGTGGCCTACGCATTGGCGAAGTTTGTGCTTTACGCTGGGAGAACGTAGATTTAGTTCATCGTATACTGACAATTTCTGTTACGACAGGCCGAATCTACAACTGCGAATCTAAGGAGACCGAATATTATACTTCATCTCCAAAAACAAAAAGTTCAAACAGGGAAATACCTATCTCCCCATTATTATTAGATGCTTTACGAAAGGTAAAGAAACTGCAATCTGGGCACGAATATGTTGTCGGTAACGGATATAAAGCTAAAGAACCACGCACCTATCGAGAGACATTTAGCCGAATGCTTAAACGCCTAAACATCCCTCCCATAGTGTTTCATGGTTTGAGACACACATTTGCAACCAGATGTATTGAAAGTCAATGTGATTATAAAACGGTCAGCGTTATCTTAGGGCATTCAAATATCGCAACCACATTAAATTTATACGTCCATCCCAACCTCGATCAGAAAAAGCGATGCATTGAAAAAATGAATAAATATATCGGCTTAAAACCGCAAAAACGTAATGAACCATGAACATGAATTCGAGATGCAAAAGTGACTGATATATTGAAATCAACTGTCGATGGTGTTCAGGTAAATCTACTGACCCCGACAGAGCAGGGGGAGTTGGGCAAGCATGTTTTTCAGTCTGATGGCGAGACGGGGCATCGGTTCGGCCACCGTCAGGGCAACCAGCTCTTTCTCCTGCGCGATGTCATTTATAAGGCGTACCACTTCTTTGAGTTTCAGACCTCCCGATGGACCGTCGGCAACCGCGGCCAAAATATCGGCCGGATCCATCACGTCCATGTCGAAATCTTTTTTCACTCCGGTAGTTTTGGGTCGCTCGATCGGCTTCTCTGACGTCTCCGAGAACCGCGGTTTCGTGCACTCACTCGGAGAGCTCGGAGAACTCCGAGCCCTCTGAGTTCTCGGAGTTTTCCTACAGGCTTGTATAAAAAAAGAATGAGTAATTTTCAACAATACGAGATTGTCTGCTATTACTCAT
>CAYVXC010000216.1:0-2702 GCA_964454925.1 uncultured Bacteroides sp. | reverse complement strand
TTCCAGCACGGGGGAATTTCAATGGAAGAAATGCTGATTCCGCTCATCACCCTAAACCCGAAAAATCCCTGATTCCCCAATTAGAAGTCGAATATATAATACGACGATAAAAATCTTGGTGGTGCAGGCGGGGAATCCTACTTGTAACGCCGAGACTCCAATCGAATAATAGCCAAAAGTGGGTATTTTGACCCACTTTTGGCTATTATTCGATAATATTTTGTATCTTTGCAAAAAATTAAATGTCTATGTTAATCGGCAGAAAAGAAGAGATAGCAAAGCTAAAAAGAGCATATAATTCTGATCATTCGGAATTTGTGGCGGTATATGGGCGACGTCGAATTGGTAAGACCTATCTAATCAGGGAAACATTCGAGGGAAAATTCACATTCCAGTATAGCGGTATATTCAAGGTAAGCAATAAGGAGCAACTTAATGTTTTTTATAAAAGTCTTCTTGAACAAGGTTTGGATCCAACAGAACTGCCTCCAAAGGATTGGTTCGAAGCATTCTTTCTGTTGGAGCATCTCATAAAAAAATCTAAGGAATCGCGTAAAGTTATATTTCTTGACGAACTTCCATGGATGGATGCCCGTAACTCCCGGTTCATCCAAGCACTCGAGCATTTCTGGAACGGATGGGCTACTACCAGAAAAGACATTCTCCTTATCATCTGTGGGAGCGCGACCTCATGGATAATAAACAAAATATTCCGAAATAAAGGAGGATTGTACAACCGTGTTACCTATAGACTCAGGCTCCTACAATTCTCTCTTCACGAATGTGAGGAACTTGTACATTCTTTAAAATTACCTTTTAACCGCAACATGATAATGGAAGGTTATATGGTCATGGGGGGTGTTCCATATTATTGGACAAAACTGGAACCAACCATGAGTATGGGGAAGAACATCAACAACCTTTTTCTTAAAGAAGACGGGGAATTACATAATGAGTTCAATTATATCTATTCTTCCATGTTCAATAGTCCGGATAAGTATATCGCAGTCGTAGAAGCCCTCTCAGGTAAAAAATCAGGTTTGACACGTGATGAAATCATTACAAAAGGAAAACTTGACAGCAACGGTCAGCTTAGCCGCGTACTGGAGGACCTTATCGAATGTGGCTTTGTCCGTAAATACTGTCACACCGATAGACGTCTAAAGGATGCTTTATACCAACTGGTAGACTGTTACACATTATTCTATTATCAATTCGTAAAAATGGCACACGGCATCGATGACGAATATTGGGTGAGATCATTAAAAACACCCATGTATAATACATGGTGTGGGCTTGCGTTTGAACGGGTATGCCTACTGCATACAAGACAGATTAAATCCGCCTTAGGTATTTCAGGTATATTAGCAAGTCTGTTCTCGTGGCATATCAAGAAGAATAACGAGCACCCCGGAGCCCAGATAGATCTTATTATTGACAGATCAGACAATGTAGTCAATGTTTGTGAAATTAAATATGCCCCCGGGGGATATCGTCTGACTGACAGTGAACTAAATAAAATTAATAGCCGATTAAGTATATTTGATCTATACGTTTCACGCAATAAGTTTGTACAATCGGTTCTCATTACCTCAAACGGAGTGATTCAAAATAATAATTCTTTTGAGATTCCTGTACAAGTCACCGGAAACCAATTATTTGAGCCATAATTTTCAGTTAGCCTCGATAATTATCTCATTGTTCTTACACAATTTCAAGACGAAATTTAATCGAATAATAGCCAAAAGTGGGTATTTTGACCCACTTTTGGCTATTATTCGATGTGTCGGGATGGCAGGGCGGGAAAACGAATATAATTCAGCTTGTTAGCGTACAAGGCGTTTTTCGCCGTTGACAATATAGAAGCCGGCAGGGAGATCGGCGAGGATCCGGCCGGTCATGTCGATCGCGCGCCCCGAAAGGTCGAACACGGTCAATTGCGTCGGGGAGTCGGCGGGAACTGTGCCGACCCCGGCATCGTCCGTAAGTGAAAGCCTTACACTGACACGACTGCCGGATAGGAATTGTTTCAGGTCGGTCGCCGTGAGTCCATCGAATTTTCCGAGAGGAGTATAAGCCCAAGTATTGGACCCGTAGAAAAATACGATATTGTTGCCAAGATAAAGCATAATGTCTCCCGGGACGGTGGTGATTCGTGTATCAGATGCTGGCAGAGACCAGGGTAGCGAGCCGACCTTCTCAAAACCGCCGTAGTCGCTCATGTCGACCGTAACGGGTCCGGAGGCAAGCAGTTCTTTTAACCGCGAGGTGGTTGAGTTGTCGGCCAATGTGGCGGTTACTGTCCGATCGCCGACCGTGACATAGAGTTTGTTCTGCGCGTGGCTCATAACAATAGACGATAATAAAAGGAACGAAAGGAAAAGAGTTTTCATAGTTCACACGGTTTTGATGATTCGGGCCGGCACACCTGCCACGACCGCGCGGGCCGGGACATCTTTAGTCACAACGGCACCGGCAGCCAGAATCGCACCTTCACCGACCGTTACTCCCGGAACGATAGTCACGTTGGCACCGATCCAGACTTTGTCACCGATTTTCACCGGCCGAGGGATGAGGTTGGCGCGACGATCGGGATCCTCGGCGTGGTTGAGGGTCGCGATGACACAATTATGGCCGACGAGTACATCGTCACCGATAACTATTCCACCCTGGTCCTGGAAACGACATCCGGAGTTGACGAA
>CAYVXC010000215.1:0-2739 GCA_964454925.1 uncultured Bacteroides sp. | reverse complement strand
CCTTTCAGCGATTTCTCGACCAGAACCTGGGGCGAGAACGAAAGCGCTTTTTCAACCAGGGCGGTCAGTTCGGCGTCGTTGTCACAGAATCCGCTGCCGAGTCCGCCGAGAGCGTAGGCGGCGCGGACAATGACGGGATAACCGAGCGTATTGGCGACCGTGATAGCCTCGGCCACCGAGTCGACGGCCTGGCTCTTGATGGTCTTGACGTCGATTTCGTCGAGTTTTTTCACAAATAGTTCGCGGTCCTCGGTGTCCATGATGGCCTGGACGGGAGTGCCGAGAACCTGAACGTTATATTTTTCGAGCGTGCCGGCGCGGTAGAGTTCCACGCCACAGTTCAGAGCCGTCTGGCCGCCGAACGCGAGCAGGATGCCCTGAGGCCGTTCTTTTTCGATGACCTTTTCTACAAAATAGGGGGTGACTGGCAGGAAGTAAATCTTGTCGGCGAAACCATCCGAGGTCTGAACCGTCGCGATGTTGGGGTTGATGAGGATGGTCTCGATACCTTCTTCCTTCATGGCCTTTAGAGCCTGGCTGCCGGAATAGTCGAATTCGCCGGCTTCACCGATTTTGAGTGCGCCGCTGCCGAGCAACAGAACTTTTTTTATCGCCGGATTGGCGTTTGAGATGGCGTTTTTTTCCATTTTGAAATGTCGGGTTGTTAAATGGGATGAAGGGAAGGTTGTCAGAGAAGAGCGATGAATTCGTCAAAAAGGAATTCGGTGTCTTTGGGACCCGAAGAAGCTTCGGGGTGGAACTGAGCCGAGAAAAACGGTTTTGAACGGTGACGGATGCCCTCGTTCGTTCCGTCGTTCATATTGACAAACAGCGGTTCCCAGTCGGCGGGAAGAGTCGAGTCGTCGACCGCGAAACCGTGGTTCTGACTGGTCACGAAGCATGTGTTGGTCCCGACGCGGCGGACAGGCTGATTGTGGCTGCGGTGACCATATTTCAGTTTATATGTTTTTGCGCCGGCGGCCTTCGAAAGCAGCTGGTTTCCCATGCAGATGCCACAGATAGGTTTGCCGATTTCAATAGCTTTCCTGATGTTTTCGACTGTCTTGTCAGCCATGTCGGGGTCGCCCGGGCCGTTGGAGATGAAAAGCCCGTCGTAGGGAATCGTGGTGAAGTCATAATCCCAGGGAACGCGGACGACTTTCACACCGCGGCGCGTCAGGCAGCGGACAATGTTGTGTTTCA
Source organism: uncultured Bacteroides sp. (assembly GCA_964454925.1). GTDB lineage: Bacteria > Bacteroidota > Bacteroidia > Bacteroidales > Muribaculaceae > CAG-873. The sequence continues at coordinate 1,536 of CAYVXC010000215.1, read as the reverse complement.
CGCCACAGTCGACAAGAACCACTGTTTTTTCTCCGTCGCCGTATGTCTTGACATCCTTACAAGAGGTTTTGGCGACGAGATTTTCGGTATTCGGGTCATACCACTCGATTGATTCGGGGTCGGTGTCGCCGATGACGATTTTTCCGAGCATCGAGCCCTGTTCGCGAAGATGTTTCGTCAGTGCGCGGGTGTCGATGCCATAAATTCCGGGAATTTTCTCCTCTTTGAGCCATTCGTCGAGAGACCGGGCGCTGAGCCAGTGGCTGTTGTCCCACGAATAATCCTGGACAACGAGACCGCGGGGATGGATATGATCGCCTTCAAAATAATCGCTCAGATCGTTGTCGCGGTTATCCTTCGAATCGCGAGGTGGAACTCCGTAGTTACCCTGAAGCGGGAAAGTCGTTACAAGAATCTGACCCTCGTAAGACGGGTCTGTGAGACTTTCGGGATAGCCTGTCATAGCCGTGTTGAAAACGACTTCGCCGGCGGTATTACCTTCATAGCCAAATGAAAATCCTTCATAGACCGTACCATCGGCCAATACGAGGCGAGCTTTAGTTGAATGGCGCATATTCGGTTAAAAATAATTGGTTTAAAAGAAGTGACCGAAAGCGCCGGGGGACGTTTCACGCATTGCCGAGGCGTCCGGTAACCCTAAAATTATGCAAAGGTACGCATTTTTTTTGAAACCCGAAACCCCCGCCCGAACCATACCCCAAACCTACTCTCATAGTTAAGGACTGAATCAAGGAACGATAATGTTTACGTAAGTCCCATTATCAGAAGTTCGAACCACCCTTCGACATCCCGGCCTCCTGGGAATGGGTAAGACTAGAAGATATAGCCTATGTTGCTTCAGGAAGCACTCCCTCAAAGGATTGTTTTACTGAGGACGGGATCCCTTACCTAAAGATGTATAATCTTCGTAATCAAAAGATTGATTTTGATTATAACCCACAATATATTTTAAAATCAGTTCATGTCGGAAAACTAGCTCGTTCGCAGGCTAAATCTGGGGACTTGATAATGAATATTGTTGGACCACCTTTAGGTAAATTAGCTATCATTCCAGAATCATTGCCTGAGTGTAATTTTAATCAGGCTGCCGTAATGATAAGACCTTATTTAGAGATAAAGACTCTAAACAGCTTCCTGTTTTATTATCTTTGTGAAATGTCCGAAATTGAAAGTATCTCAACAAAAGGGACGGCTGGACAAGTTAATATATCTCTAACTCAATCCCAGTTAATGAGAATCCCACTTCCTCCATTAAGTGAGACACAACGAATCAATGAAAGTATTGAAAACCTCTTTAGACTTGTCAATACAATTCAAGAGTCAAAAGATTGTTTCATTAATACTATTATAAATCTAAAGTCAAAGATTCTTGAGCTTGCGATGCAGGGTAAGCTTGTGGCGCAGAACCCGGCTGATGAACCTGCCGTCGATATGCTTCGCCGCATCAATCCTAAGGCTCGGATTATAACCGATAACCCACATTATCCATTATGGTGTTCGACAACATTAGGTGAT
>CAYVXC010000214.1:0-2750 GCA_964454925.1 uncultured Bacteroides sp. | reverse complement strand
TAGTTCGCCGATAGCCACTTTTTCGCTTCGCAAAGTTACGCATAAATATTGATACTTACAACAGATTAATGTATATTTCACTTTCTTTCAAACTTATGAATCGCCTTAGATCGAGGCTATGATCAGGGAATTTGCCCGGTCTACGAGCGAAGCATCAAGACTGGCGAGATAGATTCGAGTTGTCGTCTCCGAATCGTGCCCGAGTCCTTCGCTGATGACGCTGATAGGTATGCCCTTTGATCGGGCAGCCGATGCCCAGCTGTGGCGGGCGACGTAGAGGGTGAGTGGCACACAGACATCGGCTAACCGCGCTATACGTTTGAGATCCTGGTTGATTCTATATGCGATATTTCTATACAGTCCGATTTCGTCGACATCATTTTTTGAGATTATCGGAAGCAGGTAACCGGTTTCGTTGTTAGGATATTTGTCGAGAATAGCCTGCATTTCTTTGGTCCATGCGATAGTCAGGGTCTGTCCTGTTTTCCTTCGTTGATAGACAATGACGCCGTTACGCAAATCCGATTTTTTAAGAAAAGCCATGTCGATGAAACTCATCCCTCGAAGCATGAAACTGAGAAAAAATATGTCGCGGGCATAATCAAGTGCGGGCAGTTGCGTGAGGTTAAGTGCTCTTATCCGTTTCAGTATGTTCAGTGGAAGAGCCCTCTTGACTGTTTTCTCCACCCCGGTGTACACTCGTCTGAATGGCCGTCGGTCGTTAAATCCCCCTTCATCAACGGCCCGATTGTAGACTGCTCTGAGAATACGGTTATAGAATGATACCGTGTTGAGAGTGTTTCCCCGATGCCGATGCCACGACTGGAATGCTTCCATTATATTTGTATTCAGGCTGTCCACCATTAAATCATTGAAGTTGGGTTTCAGACAGTCAATCCCGCGGCTCAGGAAAAAGTTACGGAAACTATTGAGGGTCGCCTGATAGGTTTCCGAAGTCCTTATTTTGCCGTTGTTACGTAAAGTCCGGATTATCCTCTCCATATATCTGGACAATCTGAACGTTTCGTTGTATTGTCTGAAACCGCTGACTACATCGTCGACCGTATAACCGCGATGTCGATTGTCCAGATCGGAGATGATTCTGTTCAGACGTTCGATGTCAAGACCGATATGGTAACAGACCATTTCCAGAAACCGGCATCGGGTTTCGTTCCCTTTAATGATGACCGACGAAAATTCGTTATTCCATTCTGTTGCTGAAATTTTGAAATCAGTCTGTATACGGCGGGAAATTCTGTCATGTAGAATCTGATAATAAATCCGGCCCTCGCCTCCCGGTTCAGTCGGGACCGTGAATTTTACCTTTATCGAAGCCATTTTCTGATTACTTTGATGGTTATAAGTCGTGTGAATTCGTGATTGATTGGAAAGATTCGATAAAAGTACAATAAACCGAAATAATACAAAAATGTCCCGGTGCATCAAAGCATCGGGACAGATCGTAAATTCTAAATGGAGAAGGTTTTATTTAAGCGACCGGGAAGTGTAAGGAGCCTTGTCAAGCTCGACCGTGAGACGAATCGATTCAACGCCCTCAAGCTTGTCGTCGACGGTGAATACACGACTTAAATCAACGGGTGTTCCGGCTTTGACAATAGCTTTATCTCCCTGGTTGTCAGCTTCAAGAGTGCCAATATCGTTCTGGTGCTTGATGACAGTACCATCTTTGCCGATGAAATCGAGTGCGACCGGCATTTTCACGTTTACGATAACATTGGTTTCGCCAAGAATCGCACTGGGCTTGAGATCCGAGGGATTGACATTCAATGTCAAGTCTTTGGCGGCGACAACTTTTCCGGCGAGACCGAAAACGGGACGATAATTGTTCATCGACTTGAATTCAAGTGTGATTGGCTGCTCGATTTTGAGCTGATTTTCGTCGACTGTGCATGTAACTTCTTTACCGTTCAGAGCGGTTGCTTCTTTTTCGACTTCTGCTTTTGTTTCTTCTTTCAACTTGTCGGTAGAAGACATTCCCGCTTCTTTATATTCTTTTTCATATTTAGCAAGAGTTTCGGGAATTGAACCGAAAAGGCCTGAAGCACTTTCAGAACCGCCGCACGATGTCAGTGCGATCGAGGCTGCAAAAAGACAGCCAACAAGATAATTGAGTTTCATTTTTGGATAGGTTTAGGGTTAAATTTTAAGGAATTAATCAGGAATTTTTGTCCCGCGGCTCGTAGTTAACGAGTAGTTAAAAACAAATTTGCATCGTCCTCAGTCATTTTCGAGAACGATGCAAATTTACAGATAATATCTGATTTATGCAACTCCTGGATTTACGTTAAGTTAGAATGCTGTTCGGGCATCGTTGCCCCGGGGGGTTAGATGGCTTTTGTTGCCATGCGACCTTCGACTGTCAGCGACGAAGAAGAGTAGATGGCAAGGCCTCCGAAGTAGCCGATGACAGCGGCGAGATGCTCTATCAGCGCACTCTGAATGGCTTCATATTCGCCCCAGTTTGAGGTAGCGGTGAAACAATATATCTGCAACGGAATTCCGGAATCGGTTGCCTCGCGGAGACGGACGAGAATCTGCTGGTCCTGAGCGATAAGCGGAGAATGAAGAAGATAATGACAGACGTATGCGCGGAACAGTCCGAGGTTCGTTTCAATCGAACCGTTCATCGGTGTCAGGCCACCGTTGTGGGTGGCGAACTCTTTCTTTGCTTTCTGACCTTCGATAAAGTCTTTCAGTTCGGGGAACTTGGCTTCGACCGACTCGATCAG
>CAYVXC010000213.1:0-2806 GCA_964454925.1 uncultured Bacteroides sp. | reverse complement strand
CTGTTCCTCTACCTGCTCCGTTTCTTCGGCGCAAGCCGCGACTAAACGACGCGCAAACGAACACGTTGTCAACCCTACCCGCCGGTCGGCTGTCCTCCACGCGAGGCCGCCGGCCGGTCTCGTTTTACCCCTCAACATCGGGCGCGGTTGTCTCTTTAAAGTCCATCATTCCTTTGGATTTTGTCCAAAATGAGGGCATTATTCCTTTGGATTTTGTCTGATTTTTATGATTTATTCCTTTGGATTTTCGCAAAACATTGACTAAGTGCTCTACGCCGACTCCGTCTTCTTAGTATCCCTTCTCGACATTAATCATTGAATATCAGCATTATAACGCGGCGGGTGCTATATATAGCACCCCTACAGGGGATGCAACCTTTCGCATGAACTCGCAGTTCTGCAACAGCCTCTCTACTCACTCGTAGTTCTATAGCTCCCAAGCAAAAGACGGTCTATCTCAGCGAAGAGATAGACCGTCTTTTGCTTGGATTGGTTTGATGAGCTTAGAAGCGGATTTTGGAGGCGAGGTTGCCTTGACGGCGAATTACCAGACTGCCCGGCAGGGGATTCGTAATTCGGATGCCCTGGAGATTGTAATACTCTACGGGATCGTCGGTCGCTGTGTCCGGAAGGATATTTGGAACTGAGTTTTGACCTTTATAGTTTAGTGCAATTATTCCGTATCCGTCAACACCCTCAGCAACCATTTCGACTTTCGGAGTGGCTTCGCCGAGTTTAATGCGCTTGATACCGGTATGGTGCATGGGATTGCTCTCATCAAATCGTTCATTCCAAAAATAGCTGTCGTAATCGTCCTCTGACGTCGGAGCGCGATAACACCAGTACAAGTACTCGCCATTCGAATCGATGCTCAACTGAGGAACTCCAACATGTTCTTCTTCCGTTCCTTCGATACGGACCGGTGAGCAATCGATAATCTCGACAGAAGACCGACTGAAAAAATCGTCACCTGTGGCATTTGCCATATCACTTATCTTTAATCTGAACAGACCGGAACCTTCTCTATTTTTAGTTTCCCTGAAAATATAAAGATGATCGTTTGCTTCGTCAAAGCAGAATGATGTCGACCGGAGACCAACGAAATAGGACCTGTTATAGGCGGAGTTTCCAAATCTATTTTTATCGATAGCTTCTTCTTTGAAACGGAAAAGGCCATTGCCGTTATAGTTTACTGTCAGCCAGAAAACGGGCTCAACTTTACCCTGGGCGTTAGTCATTTCGGTGATCTGAAGGTCAGACTTTATGCAACCGTAGGCCCACCCATTTCCGTAGAAACCAATCCAATCATTTTCGAGCCATGACGGATAGTCCTGAGGCACGTTTTGATCATTATATGAAATTTTACGGACAGTTTCGCTTCGGTCAAAGACATAGATGTCATTCTTGTAGGCGGCCAGTCCGTAAGGATCACGGTTGTGGTTGCCACCTTCATTGTCAAGGACAACATTGATCGACGATTCGCCATTCTTATGCTTTGACAGATAGAATAGTTTTCCGTCGCCCTCGGTTTCGGCCTGACTGTTGAAGGTGAATTTCTCGCCGGCTGAAGCTCCGTAGATACGATCGCCGACATGGAGCAACTGGAAGGTATGGGGAAGATTATCCGATTCGAAAACAGTCGTTTCACCTTCGTTGTCAAGATAATAAATCTTACCATCGGCACCCGAATAGTAAAGACCGTCGGGCAGAGCTACATCGCCTGAGATAAATTCTCTTACCTCTTGCACCTCCCCGAGTTCGTTGACGGCACGGAATGTCACGGTGCTGTTATAAACCGAAGTAATATTACCCGTCTCAACCTCGACGACGGTCGGGTTATCATAAGTGTAGGTTCTGACTGTCGTGTTGAATTCCTCCTCGACATCGACATATAGTTTTGCGGCATACTTACACTTGACGGTGCATGTCAGTTTAAACTTCGTGTCATCGACATCGTGCCTGACAATGTTTTCGATCGCCCTAATCTCCGGCATCAGGAGGGTCTCTTCAAACTTTCCGAACTCGCTCCATTGGTCAGCCGCAGCGTAGATGCTAGCGCTTCCGGTTGGGACAACGAGTGTGGCATTGCCAACGTTCGAGCGAAAAAAAACTCCATTTCCGAGCGAGATAGTACAAGAGGGCGGAGTTTCGGCCATACAGACAAACTTTTCGAGAGCCGGACAATAACTGAAAGCATAGGCTTCGATTACTTTTAGCTTGTTACCGGTTTTAACTTCTTTGAGCGAGGTACAACTGTCAAAGCTACCGGCCCCGATTGAAGTAACTCCGTCCGGCAGAACAATCGATTCAAGCGAACTACATGCAGCGAAGGCTTGTTGTGGAATCACTGTGACCTGATCGCCAATTTCAATCGATTTAAGTGCTTTGCAGCCATTAAAAGCACCTTCACCAATTGACTTTATGTTTTTTGGTAAATTGACAGTTTCCAGCGAGGTGCAGCTCTCAAAGACACGACTGCTTATCGAAGTCACATTCGCCGGTAGAGTTATGGTCTTTAAGGACTTACACGATGCGAATGCAAGTCTCTCGACTTCTGTCACGCTTTCGGGTATAATGATTTCCGAAAGGAGCTCACACCCGTTCATCGCTCCTTGATCGATCTTCGTCAATGTCTGTGGAAGTTTCAGCGACGTCAGGTCGCTACAACCGCTAAAGGCGCGTCGTCCGATTCGGGTGACGGTGAAGTGTGTCCCTTCATAATCAAAGGATTCCGGAATGACAATATCGCCCGCATATTTCGTACCACCATCCTTGTCGTATGTAACTTCAACAGTGGACTTAGCCG
>CAYVXC010000212.1:0-2818 GCA_964454925.1 uncultured Bacteroides sp. | reverse complement strand
GAGTGGAAAAATAATACACTTCAAACATTCGTCCGACCGCGTTAGTTCACTACCCCCGATTAAAGAGCTATAAGCGCCACGCGCTTTCAAAATCTCAATACATTCGTGGGTCGTGAAAATATTGCACTATTTGTAGATTTTGTTTAACTTTGCGCCAGTTCCGCCGAACCTGATGGTTGAACGAAATTATTTTTTTCAGACGAATTTTTATGTTGCCTAAAGATCTAAGAGATAAGATTGAAGCGCGTTTTGGCGAAAAGATAACTTCGAAAAATTGTGAAGCACTCGCCGGCGACATTTTCCGTCATACCCGGTCGATGGTCGGCGAAACGACTCTTCAGCGTTGTTTCGGTTTTACCGGTGATCACGAGAGAGTTAAACCGAGGAAGTCTACCCTCGACATTCTTGCCAAATACGTAGGCTATTCCTCGTTCGATCTTCTTTCGAAAGATCTGATGGCAGATATCGAAATCTCAGACTTTTCTGAGATTGAAAGTGTCCGGACTGCTGAACTCAAATCTGGAACCATCGTTGAATTCACTTATGAACCGAGCCGGCTTTTCAGACTTTCCTATCTCGGAAACGAAACATTCAAGGTCGAGAAATCCGAGAACAGCAAGCTCCTACCCGGCGACTTGCTCATCATTTCAGTCCTTGCAGAGGGCTACGAACTCTTTGTCGCCGATGTCATCCGCGACGGTCGGTCGTTAGGATCTTATCATGCGGCAAAACAAGGCGGTCTGACTTCACTCACTCTTCTTTCTCCGTAGTCTTACGTCGAGCCCTTGACTTCCATGGTTCCCGCTCATTAACTCTACCTTGAATGCGGGCTGAGTACTGCATATATTTGTCCCATTCCTCCGTATGAATGACTATTCGGAAAATATCCCACCAGTCGACTTGGGGGTGGAGTTGGGATACAGTTTTGAAAAGCTCCCCTTGAACCAATGCCTCATATTCGGCAAAATCTCGAAGGACGTCAAGAACTTCTTCCGGACTCCGATTCATGTCACCTATAGCTTCATCAACATTTTTCAGCTCTTCATATAGACCGGCAAACTTTTCCGGTATCATCGCGTTGGCCTCTTTGCTGATAGTTTCATCATCGTCTCCTCCGGCGGGATTGGAATAGGTTACTGTCTCGGTTTTCTGAACTTCTGCTTTTCGTGGTTCAGGCGCGACCGTGACCGATTCTATTGTATGCTGTTCGGGTGTAGTATGAATCACAACACTATCAATCGTATCGATCGCGACCTGTTCCGGTGTTTGAACGGCGCTTCCCTCTTTGTGCCAGGGGACTGAAACAGAATCAAAGCAGTTATACCCGCTGCCGTTGCGATTGTTCCGGCTACGACAGCCGTTTTTGTCCGACTGCCATTTTGAAGACAGCGATGCAGTCGCTCTACCGTCACATTATCCCGAAAACACTCCGTTTCGAATTTTCTGAACCGTCGCGTCGGAAAATTCTCGACATGTTCAGACAAAAGTCTGACAATCAATCCAATCCCGCGAAAGTCTACGGCCGGGGACGGATGACTTTCGTTGCTGTCTCCGAATCGCTTCAAATCGCCTTGAGAGTAGGGCGACCAATCGGCATAGCACTTGTCGAGATCAATAAGAGTCAGGCGCCCGGTCGTGTCCCCGATCAGAATATTGTCCGCTTTGATGTCGCAGTGGATTACCCCGCGACGGTGAAGATAGTCGGTCACATCGACCAGTTCAGTCAGAATCCTCTTGACGAAAGTCTTGTCCGTCAGCCGGCTATCGCCATTTTTAACCATCTCGGACAGCGTCTGGCCGTCGATGAAATTCATGACGAAGTAGGTCTCACCCTCTTCAGTATAGACCGGCAGATTCGGGTGAGTCAGCTGACAACCGATTGCATACTCCTTTGCGAAAGCCGCACGATAAAGCGGGTTGTTTTCGAATTCGGCTTTCAGCTTCTTCACGAACACCCGGCGACGTTGATAAACAGCTTCAAAAACCTCACACGTCGACCCCGTCCGCTCCAGACGGCGCGGATTGAGGAAAACGAGAGGAATCGAAGTCAAGGTGGCTCCCGATGCGAAAGCCGACGGCTCAGTCATATCCATGCGACAAAGATACAAAAAAATCGTGTGCGACCCGCTTCCTCTGCTGTTAAAGACAAAAGAAACACATGTAATCAGAACACAGAGGGGTGTTGCAGAATAACCGTGAAGCATGATTTCCGGACATCCCGAACACCTGGTAGGGGCGCTATAAATAGCGCCCTTCTCGACGTTAATCCCTGAATATTAGCCTTATAACGCGGTGGGTGCTATATATAGCACCCCTACTGGGGATGCAACTTTTTGCTTGAACCGGCGGGTTTGCAACAGCACCCCTACCGGGGATACAACTTTTCGCTTGAACTCGCGGTTCAGCAACTGCATCACGAAAATAAAAGCCTTTGGGGAGAAAATGAACCGAATGAACCGCCCGGAAACCGGCGAAAAATACTAACTTTGCGCCACACCCCCTGAAAAACATCTCGGGTGATGTCATATTCAGCCACAATCTTGTCAAATCGCGAGAAAAAGGTTGTTAGTTTGAATAAATATGCATATATTTGCATCCGAAATTTGTAAAGACAAATTTCAATCAACATTTTGGAAAAAGCGTTATTGACGCTTGGTTTCTGACTATTCGAAACTTCGCAACTTTCAAGTCAATCAGAACCATGCAACGATGATGCTCATGGGTATGACTATCATCCCGGGGAGCGAATGTAGCGCGAGTTACATTCGCTTGTGGGTGTTATCAGTACGGCGTGAGGTCTCGTTGCTCGTTCGATTGA
>CAYVXC010000211.1:0-2839 GCA_964454925.1 uncultured Bacteroides sp. | reverse complement strand
GCGTTGGGCTCGTCCTTGATGGCCTTGGCTACGAGAGCCTCGCCGGTCTTGATGTTCTGGATAGCCTCGGGGGTAGCCGACTTTTCGGCCTGGTCTTTCTTCTCGGCCGTATCCCTGACTTTGTCGGCAAATTCGGAGAACTGTCGCGCAATTTCGGCTTCTTCGGTTTCGTCGAGAGGTGTCGTGACGGCCGCCTTGAAGTTTGCGATTACAGTCGGACGGCTAAGTTCGAAGCCGGCTTCGGCAAACTGGTTTAGCTCGGCGGCCATGCGGAGGCCGGTGTTCATGCCGGCCAGGAAAGCCTCGGAGCGGGTGCTGTTGAGGATATATTCGACACCGGCGACAAATTCGTCGGTGTCGTAGGGTTTCCCGGTCTGTTCGGCATACTGGCCGAGTTCGCGGCCGACGTAATTACCGGTCATCTTGCCATAGTTGACGGCCGACGTATCCGAAGGGTCGACTTTCCCGGCGATGGCGGCTGAATCTTTGTCGTTGTCAGAAGCCACGCCATTACCACACGATGCTGAAGCGGTCAGAATCATCGCTATAGTGGCGAAAAGAAATATTGATTTTTTCATCTTTGATTAGCTCAGTTGGAAATTTGATGTGTGTCAGATAAAGTGCAAGCCCCTTGGGGGTGTTGCAGAACCGCGAGTTCAAACGAAAAGTAGGGACGCACGGCTCGTGCGTCCGATTGTAAACGTCTGATTAATAGTGGACGCACGAACCGTGCGTCCCTACAGAGAAACCGATTTTCTGGCTTCATGGTGGTTCTGCAACAGTCTCAAAAGGCTTGTGGAATTGTTCGGGCAAGGGCGTTTCACGTCCTGTCTTGTTCAGTTCAGAGATTCGGCGGGCGCTTCGGCTTCGGGTGCTTCCGAAGGGGTCACATCCTCGACTTCGATTTCCTCATCCTCGACGATAAGACCCTGCATATCGGGGGTGAATTCGGGCTCGGCTGCCTGGGCGGGAACGGCAACGGGAGTGACGCCGGCGCGCATCATCTCGCGTTTGTCAAGAATCGAATTGAGCTGTTTGAACATCCGATCGCTTTCGGCCGCGTAGTAGTTATAGTCGCTTGCGCTGATTGAATCGGCCATTACGAGACTACGCACGCTCCGGAGCAGGTCGTCGCGGTTGATGACGATGCCCTGAGCTTTGAGAGTATTGATAGTCATGGCGATATTGCAGCCATATTGAATGCCTTCGATAAACTCGTCGGAATATGCCGAACCGGTTATCATCTGAAGACCTTTCAGAAATTCCTGACGGTTAAATTCTTTTCCGGTCATCTGTTCGGTCGAGGCGATATAACGGGCAATCTCCATTCCGATTTGGTTGGCGGAAACGTTTGTGAACGTGTCACAGAATTCAGCGGTGAAGACGGTGTCGGTGTTGACTTCGCCTTTTTCACCGGCACCGCATGAGGTCATGGCGGCGCAGAGAGCGCCTGAGAGCAGAACGCTAAAAATCAGCTTTTTCATCTTTTTATTTATTCTTAACTTTGGTGTTGTGTTCAGTTTTATTTCACGATGAGGGAATTGTCGAGGGATTTTTCACATGCCAAAGGCGTGTCCCTACCATTTGTAAGGGTGGTTATTTCCTGACCGTGCGCCTCAGGAGGATTTCGGTCGGGAAGTGGTCGGAGTAGCCGTGGAGATAGCTGCCCGAAGCGTAGGTTCTGAGCGGATAGCCCTGGCGCGAGCCCTCGGTATCTTTCAGGAAATCGAGGTTCCAGACCTGTGCGCGCCAGAAACTCCAGTTGGTGTCGACTTTTGCTTCGCCGGCTTCGACGAGATTGCCCGACACGATGATCTGGTCAAAGAGATTCCACGAACTCTTGTAGGCCAATGTGCCGATACCTTTGTCAAGCAACGACCAGAACGGATTGTAAAACCCGTGGACATCGGCGTCTTTCGGATTCTTTTTCGCTCCGAGGACCTGGGCACACGATTTGTCGTGGGGGTCATCATTGAGGTCGCCCATGATGATCACGCCGATGTTCGGGTCGACTCGCCAGAGCGAGTCGCTGATGGCCAGACAGAGGCGTGCGGCCGCCTCGCGGTTGGGCGACGACTGTTCCTGACCGCCCAGACGCGACGGCCAGTGGTTGACGATGACGGCGATCTTCTGGCCGCGCAGCGAACCGACGACACACATCTGGTCGCGCGTGGCGAAGCCGATTTCGGTCAGGGTGTGGTTCGTGACGTTTTCAACCTTGAACATCCGCGGGTTGTAGAGAAGACCTACGTCGACACCGCGTTTGTCGGGCGAATCGTGGTGAACCACCTGAAGATTCCATTTTGCAAGCTGGGGATCGCTCACAAGATCCTCAAGGACCGAACGGTTCTCGATTTCGCTCACTCCGACGATAGCCGGGCCGTTAGGCGTCGTTTTGGTCGTGAAGTTGGAGATGGCGCGTGCCAGATTCGAGATTTTTTCTTTATATTTCTGACTGTTCCACTGGCGGGCTCCGTTGGGAGTGAACTCCTCGTCGCGGCCCAGAGGATTGTTGGGAATAGTATCAAACAGATTCTCAAGATTGTAGAAAGCGATACCCATCACCTGAGTCCCGGTCTTCTGGGCCGATGCTTCGTGTGAACCGGCCAGGGCCGCCAGACAGGCGATGAACGATAACAGAAACAGTTTTTTCATGATCGATGAATGTAGTTTCAAGGAATGATTGAAATATGTTTTACAGAAATAATGCAGAGTTTGATTCTTAACTATGAAAAACACAGAAACTCGGGACTCTTTTTGGAAGTCCTTTTCGGCCACAAAAATACGAAAACATTTTTAAACAACCGCGCCCAAATCAAAATTAAGTTGATATGCCCCC
>CAYVXC010000210.1:0-2862 GCA_964454925.1 uncultured Bacteroides sp. | reverse complement strand
ACTTTCGCATGAACTCGCGGTTCTGCAACACCCTCATATAATACACTGCAAACCAACCCTTTGTACAGACCTTTTTCTAAACGTCCACCGCGTAAGACAACGAAATTTGTACACCGCTTCTTATGTCTAATGTCTTCATTTCGACATCGAAGTCAGCACAGCCCCGAGGTTGTTACCTCCTCGGGCGCAAATTCTTTCCGCCTATACTCGAAACTTTCTACATTTTTACCAATTCTTTACGGCTATACTCGAAACTTTCTATACTTTTTCTTGCATTTTTCGCCTATTTAGGGTAACTTTACACAATCAATTACACCATGTATTATTGCAAAGCAAGTAGATGAAAATTATTGAACGCCCCCTATACATCAACAGAATCACCAGGCAGCTAAATCGCGGAATGATTCTTGTTCACGTCTGCCCAAGACGCGTTGGAAGAAGCTTTATTCTCAAGACGATCGCAGACTGGCTTAACAAAAACAGGCCCTCTGGAAATATACTTTTCATTGACAAAGATTTTGACAGCTACGACTTTATTAAAACTAATAAAGATCTTTATACTTTTGCGACAGAGAAATTACCAGCCGGTGGAGACAATTATCTCCTTATCGATGAGGTCCAGGACATAGAAAATTTTGAAATCGCGCTCAGAAGCCTGTATGCCGAGAACCGATGTCAGATTATAGTCACGGGAAGTAACGCCTACATGTTCTCAACCGAAATCGCAACAAAATTCTCGGGGCGCCATATTGAAATCCCTATCAGGAGTTTAAGCTATCAGGAATTCCTTATTTTTCATAATCTCACAGACTCTAACGAAACACTTATTAAATTTCTCCAGTTCGGAGGAATGCCGGGACTTGCCAACTACCGGTTTGACGAAATACCTGAAATAAAAGCCTACCTGCAAGGGGTATATAATACCATTGTTCTTAAAGATATCGTTGCTCGCGAACAGATTCGTAACGTCAGATTCCTTGAAAATCTAATTAACTTTATGGCCGACAATGCCGGCCAGCTTATTTCGATAAACAGCATCGTAAAATACCTCAAGTCCCAGGGTTCCAAGATAACGAATGACTCGACAACCAAGTACGTAAAATCAATAACCAATGCACTCATTGTTGATTCAATTCCTCGCTTCGATATACACGGGAAAAGGCTTTTTGAACTGATTGAAAAATACTATTTCTGTGATCAGGGGCTTAGGAATTGCATCACTAACGAAATGCCCAATATTTTCGGGAGTATTGAAAAAATCATGGAAAACGTAGTCAGGCACCATCTGCTTATCCAAAACTTCGAGGTTTATGTTGGCGTCCTCTCAGTGGGCGAAATTGACTTCGTGGCCAAAAAAGGTAATCAGACATTCTATTTCCAGGTTGCTTATAAACTCTCTACCCCTGAAACGATTGAAAGAGAATTTGGCAATTTGCAAGCTATCAAAGATGATTATCCGAAATATGTTGTAACCATGGAGGACATAACCGGTCCGCTTAAAGATTATCCCGGAATTAACCATATCCACCTGAGAGAATTTCTTAACATGGAATTTTAACATTCAGCCTGAGGATAAATACCACCTATCCCATCCCGTTCCCAGGAAACTTTCCGCGTTAATTTGACGGGGATTTTAGCGTGAAAGCGACATGATTTGTCGCTTTTATTGGCTAACTTTGCCCCATGAAATCGACAATCGAACAACTTACGCGACAATTATATATCGTCAACCGCCTTACAAGGACCTCGGAATACGTTCCAACCGATGTTCTCCTTGACGCCATTGCCAACGAGTGTGAAATACGGTCGTTTGCATTTCCCTTGGAGCGCAAATCCCAGATGAGACTTCTTCAAAGAGATATCCGCGCAATCGAAGAAATGTTTTATGTAACGATCGCCAATAAGCGTGGCCGTGGCTACTATATAAAGGAGCGTGACAAGGAGAGTCTGATGGACTATGACCGGTTTGTATCAGACTTTGATATGCTCACGGCGATGTCGCCCGAAACGAATATCCACCGTTATGTACTGCCCGAACGAAACCGATATATCGGTTCCCACAACTTTATGCCTTTGCTGCATGCGATAAAAAACCGCGCACTTGTCGAGTTTAACTACACCAACGTCCGTAAAGGCGGTGTCAGGACTCACAGGGTCGAACCTTACTTTCTGAAAGAAGATCAGATGAGATGGTATCTCGTGGCAATGAATCGCGACAAGATAAGCTTATACGGGATCGAGCGGATCAGCGGCTTAACAGTCCTTGACGAACGCTTCAAAAGAGACGAGAATATCGACGGATCGGTTCTCTTTCAAAACTGCTATGGAATCTGGGACGACCCCGACGCCGAGGTGTCGGAGGTGGTGCTGAAATATGACACGCTCGACGGGGCTTTTCTGAAAAGTGTTCCGCTTCATCATTCCCAGAAAGTCCTGATCGACAATGAGGACGAGTTTCGGATTTCGTTGAAAATCAAGATTACCAACGACTTCGTCATGGCACTTCTTTCGAGAAGCCGGTCGCTCGAAGTAATCAGTCCGATCCAACTCAGGGAAAGACTCGGCAATATCTTCCGACAAGCTTTAGAACGAAATAAATAAATAACAAAAACCAAACAACTATGAATGAACAAATTGAACAACTGAAAGCCGAAGGCTTCACCGGCTTTGTGAGCGTGGCCGATCTACGAAACTCCTGCGCGGGAGTACCCGACGTAAGAGGAATTTATGTCGTTGTCCGTCCTTCCTCCAACGAGCCCACTTTCATCTGCCCCGGGACCGGCGGTTTTTTCAAGGGGAAAGACCCCAATGTGACGGTTGAAACGCTTGGTAAAAAATGGGTCAAAGGACAAGCGGTAATTT
>CAYVXC010000209.1:0-2910 GCA_964454925.1 uncultured Bacteroides sp. | reverse complement strand
GCGGTTGCGGTCCGTGTTGTCAACCATGATTTCGGGAATCTGGGAGACTCCGACTGAAATGCCGTCTTTACGTGTCAGATCGGCGATTTCCTGGTCTCCGGCATTGGCAAGTTGGTCAAGAATCCCTGAAAGTTGTGTTCCGAGGAAAATCGAGATGATGGCTGGCGGAGCCTCGTTCGCACCGAGACGGTGACTGTTGGTGGCCGACATGATCGAGGCCTTGAGAAGAGCGTTATGGCGGTGAACGGCTGCCATGACGTTGACAACAAAGGTAATGAACTGAAGATTCGATTCGGGGGTTTTTCCGGGAGCGAAAAGAAGTACACCGGTATCGGTTCCCAAACTCCAGTTGTTATGTTTACCCGAGCCGTTGACTCCGGCAAAAGGTTTCTCGTGAAGAAGAACGCGGAAATTGTGGCGTCGGGCGACCTCGTTCATGACCGACATCAAGAGAAGGTTGTGGTCATTGGCCAGATTGGTTTCCTCGAAGACCGGTGCGAGTTCGAACTGACCGGGGGCAACCTCGTTATGGCGTGTCTTGCAAGGAATTCCAAGTCGGTGACTTTCAATTTCGAGGTCGAGCATAAAGGCCTCGACACGCGACGGAATCGAGCCGAAATAGTGGTCTTCGAGCTGCTGGTTCTTCGGGCTTTCGTGACCCATCAGAGTGCGGCCCGTCATTGCCAGGTCGGGCCGGGCGTTGTAGAGAGCCTCGTCGACCAGAAAGTATTCCTGTTCCCATCCCAGGAAACTTTTGACATGTTTTACGTTCGGGTCAAAGTAACGTGCCACGGCCGTGGCGGCTTCGTCGACCGTGTTCAAAGCGCGCAGAAGGGGCGTCTTGTAGTCGAGCGATTCGCCGGTATAGCTGATAAAGATTGTGGGAATACAAAGCGTTTCGCCGATGATGAACGCCGGCGAAGAGATGTCCCAGGCTGAATATCCGCGGGCCTCAAACGTATTGCGTATTCCGCCATTCGGGAAACTTGATGCATCCGGCTCCTGCTGGACGAGAAGTTTACCCGAAAATTCCTCGACAACGCCACCTTTGCCGTCATGCTCGATAAACGCATCGTGCTTCTCGGCCGTTCCGTCGGTCAGGGGATGGAACCAGTGGGTATAGTGACGCGCGCCGTTGTCAATCGCCCAGCGTTTCATCCCTGAGGCGACACTATCGGCTGTTTCGCGCGATATATGTTTCTTGTTCTCAATTGCGTCAACGAGTTCGTCGTAGGTCTTTTTTGGAAGGTATTCAAACATCTTTGAATTGTTGAATACTTTTTCAGCATAATAGGTCTCCGGACGTGCCGAGGGTATTTTAACCGGAACAGCTTTACGGCTGGAAGCCTCTTCTACAACTTTGAATCTTAACTGTGACATCGTTAATACTTTGATTATGGTGGATAGATGATTGTTCTTTATAGTGAAAACTAAAAACCCGCTTCAATTCATTGCTGAGAATCGTAGCGGGTGGACGTAGTAGGCGAGCCGGGATGCTCACCCATAAAATATTTTATGATAATGGTTCGGGTACTTCGCCCGTCAGACACCATTGACTTAGTTTTCATACCTTGGAAATTGATTCGCAAATTTAAAAATTTTTTGCCATCTGTGCAATACCGCGCCCTCGGTTTTTCTTTTTTTTGTAACTTTGTGCTCCGAATCCCATCATTCCGATAATGAATCTTCCGACATATCTTTCAGGAAAACTTTCAGGAACTTCCTCGCGCACCGGTCGCGCGGGGTCAGTCATCGCTGTCCTCGGCGTTGCGCTCTCGCTCGCTGTCATGGAGATTACCATGGGAGTTGTCATCGGCTTCAAACATCAGATTACAGATAAACTCGAAGGATTCATAGCCCCCGTAAGCATCTCGTCGCCTACCGATTTCTATGGCGCACGGACCGAGAGTTTCATCGCGATGAACGATACTCTTCTCGAGCCGGTGAAACAGCTTTTGCCCGACGCGGTCCTCGTTCCGGTCCTGACTCAGCCCGCGATCATCAAGACTGATAGCGACTTCGCTGCAATCGTTGTAAACGGTCACGATACAGGATATGGTGCCGCGTTCGAAAAGGGCAACCTTGTCGAAGGCACCTGGCTTGATAGTACGGGAGAAAATACATCTCTGGTCATTTCACGCCACACGGCCGACCGAACAGGTCTTAAGGTCGGCGACAAGACCACTCTGTGTTTTTTCGCCGATGAAAAAATCAAATCACGGCCCTTTGTAGTTAGTGGCATCTATGATTCCGGATTCGGCGACTTCGACCAGATAATCGCCTACGCGCCTTCATCGGCTCTCCGGGCCGTTAATAAACTCGACGACACGATGATCACCCGCCTCGAAGTCCGCGGGCTCCCGGTTGAAGCGGCGGATGAAGCAGCCGCCTCTTTAGCCGAGGAATATGTATCCCGGAATCCATCAGCGGGCTATACGGTCAGTTCCATCCGTCAGGACGGCGCTCAATATCTCAACTGGCTCGAGCTTCTGAATACAAACGTCGTTGTCATATTCATTCTAATGAGTCTGGTCGGCGCCGTTACACTGATTTCCAGCCTGTTCATTCTTGTCCTCGATAAAGTCCAAGCCATCGGAATCCTTCGTTCACTCGGAGCGCCCGACGGTCTTATCCGACGGCTTTTCATGCACCTTTCGCTAAGACTGGTCGGTGCGGGACTAATTCTCGGAAATATCATAGGGCTTGGTTTCATTTTCACTCAAAGCCGGTGGAATTATATGTCGCTTGACCCGGAAATGTACTATCTCGACAGCGTCCCGGCCGAATTTTCCATCTGGTGGACTTTAGCTGTCAATGCCGGCGTGATTGTCCTTGCCTGGGCCGTCATCCTCATCCCTGCCCGCTTCGCCACCCGCCTCTCCCCCGTCTCGACCTTCCGCTTCGAATAAC
>CAYVXC010000208.1:0-2997 GCA_964454925.1 uncultured Bacteroides sp. | reverse complement strand
AGCAAAGCTAACAAAAAAGTTAGTGAATGACTGTTTTGTAAGTACTTGACAGATAAAACTTAATATATTAACTTTGCGTTATAGTTCTATATGTCTAACCCTTAAACCCACTCCAACATGAAACGTATCAGCAATAGCATCGTGAAACACACCGCCCAGGCTTATCTCCGCGCAAACAAGGAAACCGAAAAACCGACCGGAGCCTGTGGCTCGGCTTGCGGTGCAGGTGACGAAAAACCTGAACCCGAAACCAAACCGACCGCTTGCGGTTCTGCTTGTGGTGCCGGCGAAAAATAAGCAAATCTGTTACACGTCCCGGCTCTGACGAATCTCCTCGCGACGATCGTCGGGCCCGGGACGGTTAAATTTCAAACATTTATGGGTCAGAAATCAGAACTCGAAGACACCGGGATTGTCTCGGTCAAACTCGCCGAAACTTCCCGGGCGTGGAACGGGACTCCCCTCCCCGACTATCCCCGCTCAAAACCCGTCGTATCGGTTTATCGTTACACCTTTCCGCCTCACTCGGTGACCAACAGCCATTTCCACAAGGTCATCAACTGTGGCGTGGTCTTGAGTGGAACTCTCACCATTGTCGGCGTCGACGGCCGCGAGCATAGTTTCACCGCCGGAGAAGCCATCGTTGAGACTGTCGGCGAGATCCACCACGGCGAAAACCGCGGCGACACGGATGCAGTCATTGTCATGTTTTATGCCGGCGACGAGTCGACGCCGCTGTCAACCCCGGCTGAATGACCGATGGAATACTTCGCTTTTCAATGGCATATCACCGACAGCTGTGACCAGCGGTGTGACCATTGCTATATCTTTGCCGAGGGCCATCCGAAGCTAATCGAGATGCCCCTCGAACGTGCCCGCGAAGTCATCGGCCAGTGTCTCGAAATGTGCCGACGTCTCGATCGGTTGCCCTATTTCTATATCACCGGCGGGGACCCGATTCTCCACCGCGATTTCTGGACCATCCTCGGAATCCTCAAGGAACACGGCATTCCCTTCACCATTCTCGGCAATCCATTCCATCTGACCGACGAAGTCTGCGCGCGCCTGAAATCACTCGGTTGCGAAAAATATCAGCTTTCGATCGACGGAATGAGACAGACCCACGATTCGATCAGAAAACCCGGGTCGTTTGACACTACGGTCGAGAAAATCGATGTTCTGAAACGCAACGGCATCCGTGTGGCCGTCATGACCACCGTGTCGGGAACCAACATCGACGAAATTCCCGAAATAATTGACCTCGTTGTCGAAAAAGGCGTGAATGTCTTCGCTTTCGGGCGCTACTGCCCAACCTCGGAAGAAAAATCGACCCATATCTCTCCCGAAGAATACCGTGATTTTCTGGACCGCATCTGGAAAAAATTCGAGGAATATAAAGACTCCGGGACTGTCTTCAATCTCAAGGACCATCTCTGGACGCTCTATCTCTATGAAAAAGGCATTTTCAAAACTCCTGAAGACTGTGATCCCGACGGAATTTATGACGGATGCCATTGCGGCGACTGCCACTTCACGATCCTTCCTACCGGCGACGTAATGGCATGCCGTCGTTTCGACAGCACCGTCGGCAACCTCTTCCGTCAGCCTCTTTACCGGCTGTGGACCGGTGAAAAAATGGACCAGTACCGTCAGTTTGACCGCTGTGAGAAATGCGCCCGCTGTGAGCTTCTTCGGTTCTGCCGCGGCTGTCCCGCCGTTGCCTACGGCTACCACCAATCTTTTTATGCACCCGACCCTCAATGTTGGAAAAAAGTATGAAAGCTATTCGACTCTCCGCCCCTTGCACGGCCGATGAAATGCGACTGACCGACATCCCGGTGCCGGCCGCTCGTCCGGGATGGGTTCTCATTCGCGTAATGGCCTTTGGCCTTAATCATTCCGAAGTCCTTCTCCGTCAGTTCGAAATCGCCAACGACTATATCCGGAAACCTGTCATACCGGGAATCGAATGTGTGGGCATCGTTGAAGATCCTTCTGATTCCTCTTTCCGGAAAGGCGACAAAGTGATGGCCCTCATGGGCGGCATGGGTCGCAGTTTCGACGGGAGTTATGCCGAATATGCTCTCGTGCCTGCAAGCCACGTCTTCGCTGTCGAAAGCACTCTCGGGTGGGATGAAGTCGCCGCTGTTCCCGAGACGTTCTACACCGCCTATGGCTCTCTCTCCCTCTCCCTTCAGCTTACTCCCGCCGATACCCTTCTCATCCGCGGAGGGACATCGACTGTAGGACTCGCAGCCCTACAGTTGGCAAAAGCCATCGGAGCTAGAGTCATCTCGACTTCACGAAGCGAACGAAAAGCCGACATGCTCCGTCAGTTAGGAGCCGATGACATAGTCCTCGAAGGCGAAAATTTTGTCCGTCGCTTCCTCGAACGCCATCCCGGTGGAGCTACAAAAGTGCTCGAACTAATCGGCGCGGCCACGCTAAAGGAATCTCTTCGCGTCACCTCGCTCCACGGAATCGTCTGCCATACAGGTCTCTTAGGTGGAGTTTTCGGCTTGAAAAACTTTGACCCGATTAAAGAAATCCCTTCGGGAGTCTATCTCACCGGATTCTACAGCAACAATCCTACTCAAGCCCAAATCGACGGCATGATGGAACTCATTCACCGTGGAAAGATCCATCCCGTCATTGCTGCCCGGTTTACCCTCGACCGGATTGCCGACGCACACACTCTCGCCGAACAGCGCGGCCAGATCGGCAAAATCGTTGTCACCATCCCCCTGTAATATCGCTGTCACGGCTAACCTAATTCGCCGAGTCCTGCATTTATAACGCGATGATATGTAAAGTAAAAACGTTGTTATAATACGACACAGCCCGGAAAAAGTGTATTTTTTCTGGGACAAAAACTCGGAAAAAGTGTATTTTTAGATTGCTCAAAACTCGGAAAAAGTGTAAATTTGCAGTAAATTTATACTTCAAATGCTTTACAGAAAGATAGAAAAACCAATTCGTGAATTTTTCCAAGGGCCA
>CAYVXC010000207.1:0-3056 GCA_964454925.1 uncultured Bacteroides sp. | reverse complement strand
GCCAGAGGCTACGCATTATCGGGCGCAAAGTTACGAAAAATCTTTTGATTAACCTATAGGATGATTGTAGTTTGTTCAAAAACTTTTTCTCAATATTTTCCAAAAGATAGTTGTAAACTCAAAAAAACTTTGTAAATTTGTACACGACCTAACGCCGAATGTCTCTTTTGAGAGTCGGGAAAAGGGAGGTCATTACATAATGAAAGCGTGTATCGACGCTTGATTCTTGGCTATCAGAAATGTGGCAGTTTCTAACCATCGTCAAGAATGAAGTAACGATAGATGTCTCGGGTATGATACTCATGCTCTTAAGTGGACAATACCGATAAAGTATGTTCGCTTGTGGTGTATATATATCATACGGCGTAGGCTCTGCGTTACTCGTTCTACGATGAAACGGCTTTGCCACATGCCATGATAGCAGGACGAGTAACGGTACGGATCCTACGTTTTCGTTTTTATAGTTCATCTTTATGGTCGGTAGGGATTCCCGAGCTCAAACTTA
This sequence comes from uncultured Bacteroides sp., assembly GCA_964454925.1. Lineage (GTDB taxonomy): Bacteria > Bacteroidota > Bacteroidia > Bacteroidales > Muribaculaceae > CAG-873. Next base: position 2,551 of record CAYVXC010000207.1, on the reverse strand, counting down.
ATCTAAAATTTAAATGAAAAGATTATTTTTAGTATTGGTGATTGCTGCTATAGCCGGCATGTTTGGTATAAATGCCCACGCTCTCGAAAAAAAAGTCGCGGTTTTTGTGGAAGGTAACATAACAGTTTCTCAAAAATCAATGGTAAATTCAGCTATAATGGCCAGACTTTCCGGGAATAAAAACTACAGGACGTTTGAGCGGAACGATGCTTTTTTGCGTGCAGTCGAAAAAGAACATGATTATCAACTAAGTGGAGCTGTCCCTGAATCTCAGATTAGAGCAATCGGAAAACGTTTAGGCGTTGACTATGTAATAGCGGTTGTAACTACTTTGACTGATGACGATGTTTGTAATATGTCCGCGCGACTTATAAATCTTGAAACCGGCGAAGTCTTGAAAACAACAAACGTTACCCGTGAGTATGAGGGATCCGGAACACTGGCAGCCATAGCCAATAATGTAGCCTATCGTCTTATCTCTGACAAATCGAAATGATGACCCGTCTTACTGGTACTATTTTTGCCATTATTATAATGATGGCAGTTCCTTTGCGTCTTCATTCTCAAGATGTGTTAAAAAAGCAAGTGGCGGTGTATACCACTGACAGCAAAGTTGAGGACGACGTAAAAAAGGTAATAAGTTCTCAAATAGTTGCGAAAATTACGCAAAGTCCCAATTACAGAGCTCTTGAACGTACAGACGAATTTTTGTCTGCTTTACGTAAAGCCGAGGATTTTGATACATCAGGAGAAGTAAAAGATAGTCAGATCGCTATAATCGGTCAAAAACTCGGTGTACAATATGTGGCTGTCGTAGATATATCAGAAATCATGGAATCAATCTATGTTTCAGCCCGTTTGATTGTTGCCAAAACCGGGGCAATTATTACTACAGCAGAAGGCTATGTAACTGAAATATCTTTGCCGAAACTAATCAAATTGGCAGAAGAGATCGGAACACGTTTAACTTCAGATTCATCATCTTTAAATAATTCGACCTATGTAAATAATCTATCTAATGGAGGCCCGGTGGAACGCTTTACAGTTAACGGAGTTACATTTGAAATGGTCAAAGTTGACGGAGGATCATTCATGATGGGTTCATACGATGGAGCCTCAGATGAACAGCCGGTGCACAGCGAAAGGGTCGGGGATTTCTATATCGGAAAGACAGAGGTAACGCAACAGTTGTGGACGGCCGTTATGGGTAGTAACCCATCACGTTTCAGAGGGGAAAATCTCCCGGTAGAAAATGTTAGTTGGTTCGATTGTCAGGAGTTTGTTGAGCGCCTGAGCCGACTGACAGGCCGAATTTTTCGATTACCTACGGAAGCAGAGTGGGAATATGCTGCAAGAGGCGGAAATAGATCGCGAGGATATAAATATAGTGGCAGCAATGATCTTTATCGCGTTGCATGGTACACGGAAAATAGTAGCTCTCAGACTCACCCCGTTGGTTTAAAACTTGATAATGAACTTGGATTATTTGATATGAGCGGTAATGTCTGGGAATGGGTTTCAGATAGCTTTAGTAATAGTTACTCTCAATCTCGTAATAGCTCCGATCGAGTGAATCGAGGTGGGGGTTGGAGCAACTCCGCCGGTGCTTGTCGCTCTGCTTTTCGCAACTACAACACTCCCGGCAATCGCCGTGATAACCTTGGCTTTCGCCTTGCTCTTTAAGCTTACAATACAAGGATGTGGATTCATCAAAGATTAGTAACCCAACATTTAACCGGCATTTTTTAATGCAAAATTGCTCATAATGAGCCTAAGTGTCAATATTAGTACTATTCGATAGGAAAGTTTTGGCACTTTTTTAGCATATTAGAAATTGGTTACATGAAATTAGAAATTGGTTACATGAAATTGTTTTAGGAGTTCTCTTGTTTTGAGAGTCCGGGTCAGCTGTGGGCGCAGTTAGAGCAGTCGGAGCAGCCGTTGCAGGTCATTCGGTAACCGCATGTGGAGCAGTGGTGTCTAAATCGGGGATGGTAGACTTCAGGTGAAAATAATGGCGTATCCGGGAATTTCAAGTCGAAGACGGGTTTGCCGTTATAATGACTTAAGCCCGAAAGGAAGGCCTGTCGGCTTTGGACTCTTTTTGATGGAATTTGGTAACGTTTCCCGTCTTTATAGAAGACGGTGCCGGTTTCGATGAAATTGAATGTAACATCGTGAGCACCACATTGATCTGACAAATCCTTCACCCACTCATAGTGACAGGGGCGGGCACCGTCATAATTTTCGCCGCCACACAGAACCTCTTCGATTTCGCCCGATGAGAGATAGCGCTCCGCCTTAATCGGGCCGATGAATGGAGCGGCCATGAAGCCCTTGTGCCTGGCCGGAATTTCTAGCAAGACAGGCAGACGTTCGTCGGCGCGGCGTTGGTTCTCGCACGTCACGGACAGCATGACATTGTCGTAACCGTTTCCCCAATCCGGTGGCAGACAGTCCGGAAGGCGGTCCGCACGTTTCGTGAGAATCCTGAATGCGATGTCAGGCCGTTGGCGGATAGCTTTCCAAGCGTATTCGCGCCACGGGTCGG
>CAYVXC010000206.1:0-3061 GCA_964454925.1 uncultured Bacteroides sp. | reverse complement strand
CGCAAACGCCTCGAACAGTCCGGCTTCAAACTTGACCGTCGCGTAATTCAGCACGAACCCCTCGGTTTCCACGACTACAACTGCCTCCAGATGAACGCGGCCGCAGTAATATCCGACTCAGGTACACTCCCCGAAGAATCGAGCTTCTTCACCTCGGTCGGCTACCCCTTCCCGGCAGTCTGCATCCGCACATCGACCGAACGCCCCGAAAGCCTCGACAACGCCGGCTTCATCCTCGCCGGAATCGATGAAAAGTCACTTCTACAGGCCGTCGAAACCGCCATCTCGATGAACCGTAATCACGATGATGGGACCCCGGTCGACGTCTACGTCGGCGAAAACGTCTCGAACATCGTCGTCAAAATCATCCAGTCCTACGTCACCGTCGTCAACAAAATGGTCTGGCGAAAAGAATAAACCGCGATGAATATCCTGTACCTTACCATCTCGAGAATTGAGGATTTAAATGAACGCGGTATTTATACCGATCTCATGCGTGAATTCATCCGAAGAGGAAACAATGTCTATATCGCTTCACCAACCGAACGTCGTTTCGGGAAGAAAACGCATCTTATTCAGACGGAGCATTGCCAGATCCTTAAAATAAAGACTCTTAATATCCAAAAGACGAACATCATTGAGAAAGGTATTGGGACACTGCTTCTTGAGCGCCAATTTGACAAGGCTATCAAAAAGTACTGGGGAGATATTAAGTTCGATTTGATCCTATATTCGACTCCACCCATAACTTTTAATAAAGTTATTGAGCGGATTAAGAAAAGGTGCGGTTGTCCAAGTTACTTGATGCTCAAGGATATATTTCCTCAGAATGCAGTCGATCTTGGGATGATGAAGGAGGGAGGATTTCTTCATAAAATGTTCCGGAAGAAAGAAGAACGGCTCTATGAAATCTCAGACCGAATCGGTTGTATGTCTCCGGCTAATTGCGAATATGTGATAAAACATAATCCGCAAGTCAGTCCCAATAAAGTTGAACTATGCCCGAATGCTATCGAACCCATTGACATTCCAGTGCTGACGGAAAGTGAGCGTACAGATTTACTTACTCATTTAGGAATACCTAAGGACAAAACACTGTTTATCTATGGAGGAAATCTCGGAAAACCGCAGGGACTGGATTTTCTTTTGAAAGTTATTGAGGCAAACGAGAACCGTAAGGACAGCTATATCATAATCGTTGGTAACGGCACTGAATATCCCCGCATTTCAAAATGGTTTAACGATAACAAACCAAAAAATGCAAAGCTAATTCCACGGCTTCCAAAAGCAGAGTACGACCAGCTGATTCGTGCATGTCATGTAGGGCTGATTTTCCTTGATTCACGTTTTACTATACCGAATTTCCCATCGCGATTATTGAGCTATCTTGAGAATTCGATGCCAGTGCTTCTTGCTACCGATGAAAATACCGATATGGGACGAATAGCAGAACGAGAAGGTTTCGGTTTATGGTGCAGGAACGGAGACCTCGATACTTTCATGGCAAATATTAACCGTCTATCTGACCATTCAATAATTAAGACGTTTGGTCGTCGAGGTAAGGACTTTTTATTGGACAATTATACTGTACGACAAATTTGTAAAAACATCGCAGGATGAACGATCACGACTCAAGACATAAGACAAGTGTACTACACCTAGTATATCTGAGCATAATATTCTTCGTATTTGTAGTCTTTCTTATAATCTGTTTTTGTAAGGGAAGAATCAGTGAAGATGCATTCCAAAACGTGTCTTTTGCAGCAACCGTCTCATCCATAATTTTGGCTGTCATTTCAATAATCATTTCACTCATCGCCTCCAATACAACGTCATCAAATTTAGGATCAATGAGCGAAGTCGAACGTAAATTAAATGATAGTCTGCTACGTCTGCAAGCCATAAGTGAGGTACTTGGTCGCACAGAAAGAAAGATTGATACTCTGACAATAAAAGATAACCTCGAATCCTCTCCTAGAAACCTCGAATCCTCTCCCAGAAAAGAAGATGCAGCGACTCTGTCTAAAAAAGGATATAGTCTTCTAAAGGTCGGAGAGAAACATGATGAAGACTATGTAAAAATAGAGGAAAAAGCTATAAAAAAATTATCCACGGATCTAGACTTAAAGGATGTAAGGACCAGTGTTAATTTCAAGACTAATCGCAACTTGATTTTTGATGCAAAAGCGCGGAAAGATGGTCTTGAATATCTCATTGAGGTTAAGGTATATAAGTCAATTGATACTGCAAGGCATATTATTAAAGTTTTCTATAAAAGATGTGAAGAGACTTTAAGAATGTATGAAACGTCTAGCTTATCAATATATTTAATATTAGTCTTTCCTTATGATAATAAAAATGAATTCGTTTGGGATCCATTGGATATACATCAATCTGGTAATTTGAATTTTAATATAGTGTTATTTAATCAATCTGAATTATAAGCTATAGATGAAACCGTACAGAGATTTTTTCAAGCGGACAATTGACATTGTGGCTTCAGGGGGAGCGCTTTTGGTTTTGTCAGTACCTCTTGCTGCGGTAACTGTCTGGCTTCATTTCGCAAACAAGGGCGCCGGAGCATTCTTCTTTCAGGAACGTCCGGGGAAAAACGGAAAGATTTTCAAAGTAGTCAAATTCAAGACGATGACTGATGAAAAAGACACCAATGGTAAATTTTTGCCTGATGCAGATCGCTTGACTAAGGTTGGACGTTTTGTTCGCTCGACTTCAATTGACGAACTCCCCCAGTTATGGAATGTGTTCAAAGGCGACATGTCACTTATCGGCCCTAGACCATTATTGTTGAAATATTTACCTCTTTATACACCAGAACAGGCTCGACGTCACGAAGTTCGTCCTGGTATAACCGGTTGGGCGCAATGTCACGGTCGCAACACTATTTCCTGGCAAAAGAAATTTGAACTCGATGTCTGGTACGTCGACAATATTTCATTTGCAACAGACTGTAACGTAATCTGGACCACGATCAAAAAAGTACTCAAGCGAGCTGATATCAATTCAGAAACTGCCGCCACGATGGAGGCATTTAATGGACATA
>CAYVXC010000205.1:0-3072 GCA_964454925.1 uncultured Bacteroides sp. | reverse complement strand
TGGGCGCCGAAATCGGACGCAATATCCGTTGGAACAGGTCGATCGTCAATAACTACATGGACAATCAAGGTACGTTCGATGAGCAACGGATCGCACTCGACTCGATCGTCACGTCAATGCTGAAAGAGGCTATGGCTATTGCGCCTCCGACTCCGCTGACCGAATTCCGGAACGCTATGGACTGGAACAAAATCGGCCTGTCGATCCTCCCGACCGTCCGCGACTTCGTAGCGTGGTACTCAGTACAGGCTGACGAAAAGTTCATCGACGATGCACTGAAAACAGTCGACACCAACTCCCCTGTATACTTTGCTCTCAAGTATAAACAACTGCCTTCTAAAGAAAGGGAGGCCTTTGTGTCTAACTGTCTCGGAAATCCCGCGGCTTCATACGCTCTGTATTATTATATCCTGGGCCTTCCATCTCGTGAATATATAGAATCATCAAGTATTTTACCGGAAATCGAATTTTTGAATAAGGCGAAGGTGATAGTCGCCGGGAGATGGGTAGAGGAGACGGTTGACAATCGTCTGAAATTGCTCCACGCTCCTTATTTCTCTATGAAATATCGTCAAGGCATATCGATGGTGAATCCATTGCCGGTAAAAATAGAAGGGTACAATATAGATACACTCACCGTAAACTGCTATAGCTTCATTAAACAAGAGAACGCCTTATCAGCCACTTCCAATGCTGAGGAATTAAACGACGGTAAAAAAGTTTATACTAAAAGTTTCTACCTTAAAAATGAGATAACGGGAACAACCGTAACAGATTCGATACATCTGGACGCAGGGTATTATGTCCTCAATGTCAGCGGGGGTGGAAAAACGTTCTCTACCGTCGTCACTGTGTGGCCATGGCAATTTGTAAAACTTGGTAAAGACGACAAACAATGGATTCAAGTTCTTGATATCAAGACAGGTTCGCCGGTAAAAGATATCGAAGCGTTTATTATAGAAGATGAAAAAGCAACTTCTCTTGGGATCAAAACAGACTCAAAAGGTTGTATTTTTCTACCCGACAAAAAAGATACTTATTTGGTAGGATTCAGAGATCCCAAATCGGGATGCATATTCAGGTCGTTCAACCATGACTACGTTTGGGAAAAGTCAGCCAATAGTTCGAACAATAACATATATCTTTCTGTCACTACCGATCTTCCGATCTACCGCCCCGGTGATAAGGTTAAGATGTTACTGACGGCTCAGGATGTCTCAATAGTCATCGAAGGCTATTCTAATCAGCTCTACATAAAACTGCCTTCGCCAAAGAATGACAACAGCGAAAAATCCGATTTGGAGCCCGTCAAACTGTCTTTCGGTCCCACCGACCGATACGGGCGTTCGACGGTTGAGTTTACCATACCGGAAAATTCGCCCCTCGGGAATGCCTCGGTCTCCTCACCCGCCAATAATCTGATGATTAACAGCGGCAGGCTAATCCAAATCGCAGAGTTCAAGCTTAATGATTTGAAGATAGACAATGTGACCATCGAGCAAACATCTGATTCAATTATTGTTAGAGGCGAAACGGTCAATGAGGCCGGTATCGGATTGGGAAATATCGAAATCAAGGTCAAGGTTGATTACGATATAAGTCCATGGTCGATCGAAGATGAAAAATTTTCGACTACCATTCGTAGCACTTCCAACGGTCGATTCGAAGTCGCATTACCCCGTTACTATTTGGGTAACCTGAAATCATGGGTCAGTGAAGACGATGAAGAAGAAAACGTAGATGAAGACGATACGGAATTCTACGTCCATATTGATCTTGAGGCCATGTCGCCAAATGGAAGAACAGCATCTTTGAGCAAAAGTATAAATATGCAATTCCCTAACCGACTGGGTCTTTATATTAATAATTGTTTGGTCGACCGCTCTGATAATTTGAATTTTACTGTCAAAGTCGAAGGCTATCGACCTCCTGAAGATATAAAATGGGAATTTGTCAAAGAGGATGATGATAGTCAGGATGAACAGGTATTGTTGTCGGGATCGGGCAAAATCGGTATGGTTTCAATTCCTGCAAAAATGCTTAAGAAACTCCCGCTCGGAGAATACGAGTTAAGGGTTAATCTATCCGATAATAGTGCCGAAACGATTGACGAAAATTTCACGCTCTACGACTCAAAGGAGAGTTTTGTACCGACGAATGAACCGTTTATTATCTTCAAGCATAGTCTTACAGGTCCTGAAAACAAAATTAAGGTTGGGATTAAGGAGGATAATACTTACCTTTGGATAACTTATAACAAAGCGCCAGGAGAAATAAGCCTAAATGACTTGACATCTTTTCATTTGAAGAAAGGGTGGCACGAAATTCCCGTAAAAGTTACCGGCTACAATGAGAAAGTCACCATAAACATTTCTCTGTATGCTGTAGATAAGGACGGTACGATTACACGTGAGAACGTGGATCTTAATATAAATAAAGAGTCCGAATTGTCTCTGAGTTGCGAAACTTTCCGCGACAAGCTGACACCCGGTACAGTCGAAAAATGGCAATTCGTAACAACCCGTAACGGTCAACCGACACCGGCGGCGGTATTTGCAAACTTGATGAACCGTAAATTCCTGTCGTTTATCCGTTATAGTTCGATGTTGCCTTCTCTTCGCTATCAAGGGCCTGATTATGTATCTAACATTTATCAACGGTATAAAAATTTAAACTTATATTTACAACAATATGAATCTTCCCGACAGGATTATTGGAATAGATACGTTCCAAGTATCCTTCTCCCTACCTGGCGAGATCTGTTTTCAGATCCGACTAAAACGATAGACTACGAAGACGATAAAGTAATGGCGAGCTATATGGATGCCATGGAAGGATATGAAGTCGTTGGTTATGGTGTCATGAAGAAGGCCAACAATACCGGCAGTGTTGCAACAGCTTTAGAGAGAGCAGTTCCCGGGATGGCAACAAATTACTCCGAAACCGCTGTGGCAACCGATGGAGCCGTGGGCTCTAAACTTTATGGTGCTCGCGCACCCATCGCAGTGACATCGGTGGAGGTGCGGGAGCCGAAGGTTTACACGGCGCTGTGGGAACCGATGCTGACCACGG
>CAYVXC010000204.1:0-3074 GCA_964454925.1 uncultured Bacteroides sp. | reverse complement strand
TCTATTATGTAAGACACGCGAGTCGAATAAATATTTTAATAATCTTCAATTTTTTTCAGAAAAGTTTCTGAGGCTTCAAAATTAATGAAATCTCCAGAAATTATAAAATAGTGTTATCTTGTAATTTAGCAATTTTCATTTTACAACCAATATTTGAGTCACTTTCGCTCTATTTTACCTTTCCGTGGCCCCGATCACACAGTATCGGGCGAGAACCAAACAAGGTTTGAACTTGTTAGAATGGAAATACTTGAAAACACCCATGAGAAAGATTCTGTTACTCGGGTTATTCATGGCTCTCGGCGTCTCTCTTTTCGCTACTCCCCGGACCGACTCTGTCGCCATTCGTTTCAACCTGTCACGATCATACATAGATCCTTCGCTCGCCGACAACTCCCGGCAGCTTTCCCGACTCATCGAACATATTAAAAATGACTCGGTCTTGCACCAGCATCCTGTTCTGACCGTCTTTGGCGGAGCTTCCCCCGAAGGCCCGGCTGCCTTGAACCGCGCGCTCTCTGAAAAACGCGCACGTGCTATCGCCGACTATATCAAGAAATATTCAGGCAAACCCGATTCGCTGATAAATATTGTTTCTTTCGGAGCAGATTGGGAGGGACTGAGGTCTTATGTCAGTCGTGACACAATGGTCCCCGACCGTGCCGACGTACTTGCTTTTATCGACCGGGCTATTGAGGTCCAATCTGATGACATTGACGAAAACGCCCGGTTCAAGGCGCTCAACAACGGCCGGCCTTTCTCATATCTGAAAGAAACGGCCTTCCCGCCCTTACGCGAATCACATATCGTCTTCACCTATCCTTCGGTTGCAGCCCAGTTCCCGCCCATCGCTTACACCGGGGATTCTCTGGTCGTGAATCTTCCGCCTGTCGTCCCGGAGCCGGCTTTGCAGCCTGAAATTCAGCTGAAAGATGTCTGCCGTCCGTTATACATCGGACTGAAGAGCAACCTTCTCTATGACGCCTTGGCCCTTCCGTCCATAGGCATCGACTGGTATATAGGCCGGAATTGGTCTGTATCGGCATCATGGACATACGGTTGGTGGGACAAAGACCACGTACACAAATACTGGAGGGCTTATGGCGGTGACCTGGCCATCCGTCGCTGGTTTGGCAAGAAAGCTATCGAAAAACCGCTCACCGGTCATCATCTCGGCGTTTATGGCGGAGCTATTACTTACGATTTCGAATTCGGCGGCAAAGGCTATATGGCCGGATTACCCGGAAAACCGCTTTGGTCGCGTTGCAGTTTCATGGCCGGAGTCGAATATGGTTATTCTTTACCTATCGCGCGTCGGCTCAACCTCGATTTCACCATCGGCCTCGGTTGGCTCGGAGGAAAGGTAATTGAATACGAGCCCCAAGACGGATTCTACATCTGGGAAAAGACGCGCCGCGTCAACTGGATCGGGCCCACGAAAGCCGAGATTTCTCTTGTCTGGCTGGTGGGATGTGGAAACGTCAACAAAACGAAAGGAGGCAAACGATGAAAAACACAACTCTTATACTTATGGGAATCGCCGCCTTGTCTCTGACTTCGTGCAACCATAAGGAACTGTATGAGGATCTTCGCTTCGGCGCCCGCATAGATGTTGTCTTCGACTGGCGTAACGCTCCCGATGCGAACCCCGCATCGATGGGTCTGTTCATGTATTCAGACGAGGCTGCGACGCCGGTTGATTTTAACTTTCAGAACAGTACCGGCGGCACGATCAGAATTCCGTTCGGCAACTACACGGCTGTCGGATTTAACAACGACAACACCGATTGGGCCGTTATCGAGGGCCATGATGATATGGGTCAGGTGAAGATCAAGACAACCGAAGCAACCGTCCTCGAAGCTGCCGGTCTCTATTCGCGCTCACTCCCCCGCTCGACCGAGGCGGCCGACGAACCGATCGTCAGGACTCCCGGAATGCTCTGGACCGACCAGATGTCGAATGTGTCACTCGTGGTTTCAAACAAACGCCAGACGGTCATGCTCTACCCGGAGGAAAGAGTATGCCACTACACGGTTGACATATATGATATAGAGAATTTCGACCGCCTGATCAACACCCGCATCGACGCTACTTTGTCGGGTATGGCCGACGGTTATCACCCGGGCCGTGAAAGCGCCGGCGACAACTATGTGACCATGCCTTTTGTGCTTTCGCCCGACACAGCCACTCAGTCGCTGCATGCCGAATTTCTCACCTTCGGAGAAACACCGGCTGCCGAAAAGCCTCATAATCTGTCAATGTATCTCGTCACCGCCGCCGGTTCGAAATGGCACTACACCGCTGACGTGTCAGGCCAGGTTTCCGAGGCTCCCGATCCGACCCACGTCCACATTGTCCTCCGCGGCATCGACATCCCCGAGGGCGGAAATCCGGTGACCGGGGGAATTGTGCCCGATGTAAACGACTGGCAGACTGTCAATATAGGATTGAAGATGTAAATTTTAACTATGTTAAATCGAACGTTCTGATGAACATATTTTGTTGCCAAACATTATAATTATAAAACGTAAATACTATATATCTGAATCTATTATGAAACACACAGCACTTTTACTTACGATGTCTCTCGCTGCACTAACACTGGCATCGTGCTCAGAAGATGAACCCGACATTGCCGTCCACGACGGAAACAGTCCCGAAATCGCTTTCCGCCCCGCTTTGGGAGGTCTTTCGAGAGCAACCGAGACGACAAATGCCAACCTTTCGTCAATCTATATCACCGCTATGCTCGGTGATCAGGATTATTTCGATCAGCTTGAATTTACAAAAGGTAGCGACAACTTCTTTACCTCGGCAAGCAAATACTACTGGCCCGGCGACACCTCAAGCCTGACGTTCTATGCCTACGCTCCGTCGGCCGATGCGCTTGGCGCCGACATCACCATCAACAAAGATTCGAAGGAATTGACAAGTTTCGTAACTCCTGAAAATATTGCCGACCAGGTCGACTTCATTACAGCCAAAGCGACCGGTAACCGTCCCGCAAACGAAACATCTGGTGTACCCTTGGTATTTGACCACCGTCTCGCACAGATTCAGATCAATGCCAAAT
>CAYVXC010000203.1:0-3080 GCA_964454925.1 uncultured Bacteroides sp. | reverse complement strand
ACGGTTTTGTGGGACCTGTATTCGATTACCTCCAACCCGACGGCTATTTCAAGACGAAAGAAGCGGACATCTCGCGTCAGAATGTGGAAATCGCATGGTTCAAAAAAGGCCCTCTCGCCAAGGCGCAAAGCGAATATGATCGTGCAAAAGAATTGATGGACAGCGAGCTGGCAAAGTTTAGAGAAGCCTGTTGGTTATCAAAGATGGAGCGCGACGCGAAACGTAAGGCGGGCATCACGTCCGAAGCCGAGCGCGAGGAAATGATTCGCCGGAGTCAATTTGAAAAGGCCGAACTTCATCGTCAAAAGAAGCGAGTCCGTACAGATCTCGAACCTTTCGAAGCCGAATTGAAAAAAGCTCAGTTTCACTTTGACAGGATGAAAGAAAAGCGTCGGGCAGCTTCAGAAGCCCTACAGGATTGGCTGTTTACTAACTTCAGGCTCCTGAATGCGCTCGGAGAAAGCCGAAGCCTGTCGGAGATCTTCGCTGAAACGGCGATGAAGCTACCGCCTTCGGGCGCCGGTGAATGTTGTGCGCCTAAACTACTCCAGGCCGCATACCTTCGGGGACTGACACCTATCTCTATGGCCGAATATTGGTACGGTCGCCCGAAGGACGGCGAGGTCCGCGTTCACGGCCGCCATTACCCGGCATGTCGCGGGAAATGTCTGCCGATTCTCACCTGGATGCTCAAAGGTCTCGACGTCCAACCGCCGTTAGGCGCCGAGCATCAGACAGCACAGTTGGCAGACCCTGAGATAATTTTTGAAAATCAATGGTTCTGCGTTGTCAACAAACCGAGTGGCATGCTTTCCGTCCCCGGCAAAGGATCAGCCGTTTCTCTTCAAAAATGGCTTGAGAATCGATATGGCGTCGAGAGCAATGTAAAACCGGCTCACCGACTTGACCAAGACACCTCCGGATTGGTTATCGCGACCTTCGGAGACAAAGCGTTCAAGGTCATGCAGTCGCTTTTTGCCACTCGAAAAGTCACAAAGACCTATGTCGCCGATCTCGATGGTGATTTCCGTGTGCGCGGCCTCAGCGAGCGTGGACATATCGAGCTCCCGCTCGCGCCCGATTGGCTGGACCGGCCGCGCCAACGCGTCGATTTCGAACAGGGCAAGGAGGCCGTGACAGACTATGAATTCATTGGCGTTACAGCCGGGCGGAGCCACATTCTTTTTCATCCGCACACCGGACGGACACATCAGCTTCGGGTACATGCGGCCTCAGATCTCGGCCTCGGAATGTCAATCGCCGGCGATCGCCTATATGGGTCGACAGCCGAAGGGGCTCGTCTCCACCTCCACGCCGGTAAGCTCGAATTCACCTTCCCACTCGACGGGCGACACTACGCGTTCACCTCCCCCACCCCGTTCTGATTTTCAGCGAAACAGCCCCATGTCAAGGAAAGAGAATCCGGTCTATGGCTGTCAGTTCGTCTTCAGTAAAAGAAAGATTATCAAGACACCCGAGGCTATCACGAAGCTGACCGACTGAACTACTTCCAACAATAACCGACGCCACCAGATTGCCCGGACGCAATAGCCACGCGAGTGACATTTGAGCAAGTGTCTGACCGCGGCGCGCCGCTATATCATTCAGCTTCTTTAGTTTTGCGACCAAATCGGGTGTTATCATCTCAGGTTTCAGTGACCGGCCTTTAGATGCCCTTGACCCGGCCGGTACACCATTCAGATAACGGTCAGACAATATTCCCTGTCTCAATGGCGAAAAAGCGGTGAAGCCGACTCCATTTTCTGCCGCCTGCCTGATAATGCCCGATGCTTCTTTCTCTCGCTCAAGCATGTTATAGCGTCCTTGGTAAATCAGACAGGGGACGTCGCGCGAGGAAAGATAATTGTATGCGAACTGGGATGCCTCGTATGGCCATTGGGAGATACCGGCATAGAGCGCTTTACCCTGACGGACAACGTCGACCAACGCCTGGAGGGTCTCTACTATCGGTGTCTCGGGATCGAAACGATGGCTGTAGAAAATATCGACGTAATCAATATTCATCCTCCGGAGGCTCTGATTGAGCGAAGCCATAAGATACTTCCGCGAACCCCAGTTGCCGTATGGACCGGGCCACATGTCATGGCCGGCCTTTGTGGTTATGATCATTTCGTCGCGATAGGGCTTAAAGGACGAATCCATAACTCGCCCGAACGTATCCTCGGCCGAGCCGTATGACGGCCCATAGTTATTGGCAAGATCGAAACACGTAATACCGTGGTCAAACGCAAAATGTAGCATGTCGCGACTCTCTGCAAGAGTATTTACATCACCGAAATTGTGCCACAGGCCCAACGAGATCCGAGGTAAAAGAATGCCACTCCGGCCACAACGTTCATAGCTCATAGCTCCGTCATAGCGATCGTCCGAAGCAAGAAAAGGAGGATTAATCATAACACACCAAGTATTAAAGTAAAAAATAAGACACGCCGGTTCAGCGCACACGCAAAGTTACTTCTTTATCACGACATATCAAACACCCCAACGCAACCCAAGAACCAATTATTTTCACTTTTCAATGTAATACACTATTTTATTGACAGTTATGGCACTACGGGTTGGTACTAAAACTAAGAACCCATATATGAATACCTTTGGCACAAATGACACTACAAGCGAGGGTCGACCCCTGTGTAAATGTATTCTGTTGTGAACAAGGTTGATTTCATGAAAAATCTTAAGAGAATTATATAGTTGCTCAACTGCCGAAAATCAATGAGATTAGTCGAACAATTAATGCAAGTACAAAGCCGAACAGATTTAGAATTATATACCCGGCAAGTAAAGCGATGATGACACCAATAATAAAAAAGAACATAACGATTCAGCGATTTAATTGTTTAACGATTTCACCGGCAAAGGTAGCGGTTATGGATCACGTCGTCGTCATTCCCACTGTCGGAAAAACCTGACACTCGTCCACCAAAATCAACTTATTTAATTACCGTCTACAAATCAGGGTAGGATGCATCATTATTTTTATCTATATAATCTCTTTAATCGTGGGTAGTGAACTAACGCGGTCGGACGAATGTTTGAAGTGTATTATTTTTCCACTC
>CAYVXC010000202.1:0-3105 GCA_964454925.1 uncultured Bacteroides sp. | reverse complement strand
AAGCATAACGCTTCTTTTTGTCAAAATATTTAGTGGACAAGCGAATGCTTATCCACCAACAAAATTAGTAAAAAGTCCTTGAACACAAAAGTATTTCCCCTAAAATATATTTTACACGTGAATCAGCGCTATTGTGCTTTAATTAATCTCTATCTCGGGATTGATTGACTTCAAGGTTGAGATAAAGTCCTCTTGATCTTTTGGCGAGACATAAACCCAATTCTTTTTACCATACCTCAATCCGATTCGTTTCGCCGACAACGCCGGAGAAGAAAGGATTGTGGATTTATGCGTTATCTCGCTAATCTTGGAAATCGGCAAATCCATTCGATACCATACACCACAGCGTATATGGAGCTTATCGCCACTTATAGTGTAATCCGTATGCAAAAGCATATCATACATCATGATCAGCGCTATACCTATCAGAACAACGTCGATAAGAAGCACCCACGTAGAATCATAACACAAATATATTGAACCGATGAGCGCAACGGTCATGCCTATGCAAAACCACAGATACCACTTTGCGATTTTTGACTTATAAACCTTGTTCATCCTACAAAGTTAAGCATTTTTACGCTTACATCCTGAGACTGTTTTCTAAAAAAGCGCTGAGGTGCATACCGGAATCCGTGTACAGGCTCAGAGATTGGATCAGTCGCGGTAGATGACTGCCGAAGGGTTCCACTTGTCAAACGGGGCGTGATGCTTGCTGACATAGCCGACGGGAATGACATTGAATGGAACGAAATCGTCGGGGATAGTGAGGACACGTGACACGGTTGCCATTCTGTCAGAATGGGGATATACGGCGGTCCAGACAGCCCCCAAACCGAGAGCATGAGTGGCCAAAAGAATGTTTTCCGAGGCAGCCGACAGGTCTTGAACCCAAAGCTCGGAATCATCGCCGGTCAGAAACTTCGACTTGTCGCCACACACCACGATCGCCCCGGCCGCATCTTTAGCCATGTGGCAATAAGGAAGCTCCGCGGCAAGCTGACGGAGAAGATCGCGGTTCGTAACAAGCACGAATTGCCACGGGCACCGGTTGACTCCCGTAGGCGCGGCCATGCCGGCATGAAGTATTTTTTGAAATGTTTCTCTGTCAACCGCTTTCGAAGAGTCAAAAAGGCGGTCGCTTGTACGGGTAAGGATATTGTTAAATATAATATCGGCCCTTTCTTTGTCAGATATGTGTTGTTCCATAATAATTCGGTATTTCGTTATTTTGTCGGGGAATGAGACATCTCATCCATTGGATAAAACAAGTTATGAATCTAAAATGTTAGGCCGTGGCTCCTGTCTTTGTCTGACAGAGCCTAATGTTCCGGCCCGGCCAACATCTTTTGTCTCTGATTGTTGTAATAGTAACTGTAAACATGAAAAACATATAGATATGAAGATAAAAATTTGGGCCGACTATGCCTGTCCGTTTTCGTATATCGGCGAAAAACAACTGATTGACATCATAAATCAACAGAATCTTTCAAACGATGTTAAGATCCGATTCCTGTCATATCAACTCGATCCTAATGCGCCCGTGGTCCCTGTCGAGACTATGACCCAGCATTTTATGTCGGGGCATGAATACACGGCCGAACAGACCAGCCACCTGATGGAACGCATCACCACCATGGCCTCCCGCGTCGGCCTTGATTATAAGCTGGCTACCACCCATGTATGCAGTACCTTCGACGCCCATCGGCTGATGGAGTATGCCCAGGACACCGCCTCACAAGAAACGGCTATTAAACTGAACTTCGCGCTTTTCCACGCCAACTTCATCGAGAATCTCAGGCTATCGGATCGCGAAGTCCTGGTCGCCATCGCCGAGAAATGCGGCCTTGACCCGACCGAAGTCAGATCTGTCCTCGAGAGCGACCGTTATGCGGACCAAGTCAAAGCCGAGGAAGCTGAGGTTGACGCCAGAAAGGACTTTGAACTAATCCCCTACATGGTCTTCAACGACTCGACCGTCCTTCAAGGCGTCATCACCCCCGCTGCAATGAAAAAAGCCCTCGCCTGACTGTAAAACTGAACAACGGTTGTATTGCGGATTTTTGCTTATCTTTGTAAACGGTTAATAGGAATATTTATCTGCTGAATTCACTTATGATTATACTTATTGCTGAGTCAAAGACAATGGATGACCGCGAGATCCACGTCAGTCCCTCACTATTTGACGCGCACCGCCCTGCCGGAGAATCCCGGGCCGACGCGATCATGTCGCGCGTTGCCGGAATGACTGCCGGCGAACTCGCTGCGACCGTAAAAATCAGTCCCTCACTCGCAGCCAAACTGCTCAGAATGGCCTATGAGTTTCCGAACAAAAGTTTAGGCCTGCGGGCAATTGAAGCCTACACCGGCGTTGTCTTCAAAAATTTCGACTATCGTTCACTCTCGGACAACGAGAAAAATGAGGCCGATTCGCGGATAAGAATTGTCTCTTCGCTTTACGGTTGGCTGAGGCCCGATGACTACGTCAAACCCTATCGGTTCGACTACACGACGAAACTGGCGCCCGACGGCTCCCCGCTCTGCGCCTATATGCAGAACGATGTCACCACCCGACTTCTTGACGAACTCAGAGAAACCGGGACAACCGAGATCCTCAACCTTCTTCCGGCCGATGCCGCCAAATGTATTGACTGGAAGCTCGTCGAGCCATGCGCCAAAGTTTGGAAAGCAGAGTTTATGGAACACGACGGAAGCGCACTCCGCACACCCCATGCCGGCAAACTCAAAGCCATGCGCGGACAACTTCTCCGCGCCATCATCACCGGCAATCTCACTACCCCCGACCAAATCGCCCGCTTCGAAAACGACATCCTCATGCCCGCCGACACTCCCCCCGTCCCCGGCACCCTCGCCTTCTACGTCTGACCATTGTCTCATACCTTCAGTCGTTTATTTGTTTCAGTCTTTTAGAGCGGTTTCCAGTTTCAGACCCAATGTATCGAGAACGGCCAACAGTGTCTGAATCTTCGGATTGCCGTTTCCTCGTTCAATCGCTACCAACGTGTTGAGCCCCACACCGGCCAGCAGGGCCAGCGTAGGCTGAGTCACGTTGAGCGACTTTCTCCTACTTTTAATGATTTCTCC
>CAYVXC010000201.1:0-3128 GCA_964454925.1 uncultured Bacteroides sp. | reverse complement strand
GTCTTTGAATTTCAGGGCTGTGGCCTGCTCCTCGGCTGTCAGGAAAGGAAAAGCGGCAGTGTCGTTGAGGGTCGTTTCTGTCAGATCGGCCGGGGCGTTTTCGTCGAGTGTCATGTTGGCCAGGGAGGTCAGGGCCCGGGAGATTCGGCCCGGGCGACGACAGCCGGGAACTTCGGTGAAGACCCCGTGTTCAAGCCAATGTCGGCGGATGTCTCCGGCGGTCAGCAGCGGAGGGTTGGCGGCCTCGCATGCGCGGGCAATATTTCGATCGATGACACCGTCTTTTATCAGCACGGCGATCGGGGTGTTAAGATAGATAGGTTTAATCGTATTCATGGAAGCGACTTTAACCGATGGGCCGGCGTTTCGAGGCCGGAGGCTCATCAGAGATTGAATTTTGGTTATTATAGTGTTGTCGGTCTATTTTGCGTTTGAGACTTCTGAAATGGGCCACGATAAGGATAGCCGTGACAATGACGGCAAACGTGTCGCTAACGGGGAAAGACATCCAGATTCCGTCGAGTTGGAAATGTCGCGGGAGAGTGAGCAGAAGAGGTATCAGGAAGATTACCTGTCGCGTCAGGGACAGGAATATAGACTGACCGACTTTTCCGATGCTCTGGAAGAAATTGGTCGAAACGATTTGGAAACCGACGAAAGAAAAGGCAATCGTGGCGATGCTCAGACTGTTGGCTGTTACATTAATCAGCCCTTCATCGGTCGTGAAAATCTTAGCGATGAGTCTGGGACACGTGGTGCTGAACAGCGAACCGGCTACACACAGAAGAGTCGACACACCGACTGCAAGCCAGAAAGCCTTTTTGAGTCGGTGGAGATTACCGGCGCCGTAGTTATAGCCGACTATGGGCTGCATACCTTGACAGATACCGATGATCACCATGACGATGAGCGATGTATAGGTCGTGAAAATTCCGGCGGCTCCCACGGCGTTGTCACCGCCATATTTGAGCAGAGATGTGTTGATGAGCATATTGATGGCCGATGCTGCCACATTGACAAGAGCCGGAGCCGCGCCGATGGATACAATCGCCAGAACGATGGCGAAGCTGAGCCGATAGGTGCCCCGTTTGAATCTTAGGGTCGATGACGGTCTCATGAAGTGAGCGAACACGTAAGCGGTCATTCCGGCCATAGCAAGGTCGGTAGCGAGGGCGGCACCTTTGATTCCGAGTCCGAAGACAAAGATGAACAGCGGGGCGAGAACAGCATTCATCAGCGCGCTGTAGATCATAGTCATCATCGCGCGGCGTGGATAACCCGAAGCGCGCTGGATGTTGTTGAACGAGAAACCGAGATTGGTCAGCAACAGTCCCGGGAGCAGCCAGGTCAGGAAATCGTGAGCGTAGGGGAGAGTGCGGTCGCTGGCACCGAAAGCAATCAGAATGTCATCGAGATAGATAGCGAAGACGGTAATATAGATGATGGCGATAACCGTTGTAAGAACCAAGGCGTTCCCGAGAATTTTCTCGGCCAGATCGTGACGTTTTGCACCCAGCTGAATCGAAACTCGAGCTGAAGCGCCGGCCCCGACCAGAACGCCCAGAGCCGTGGCGATGTTCATGACGGGGAAGGTTACAGCGAGTCCCGCGATGGCTTCAGCGCCGTTTTCGAGACCTTGTCCGATAAAAATGCGGTCAATGACGTTATAGAGCGACATAACCACCATCCCGACGACCGCCGGCAGGCTATAGTCCCAAAGCAATCTGCCCACGGGACGGGTGGCCAGATCGTTCAGATTGCCTTGTATAGACTGGTTCGGACGGCTCATGTTGATTTTTAAGGATGAAGGTCGGTTATGATAATGTCGGGTTGAAAACTCTTTATATAGATTGTTAAGATATCGGTTATGAAAGAACGTTCCCCAAAAAGCAAGGAGCCGGTAACCAAAGGGTCCGACTCCTTGACGAGCGATATAATCTTAAAAGTTTGTTCGGGGGTGGGGTAAATGTGGAGTCGACAGCGCCTCCGGACTAAGATCCGTTATTTTCCGGCGGCAGCCTTCGCACGTGCGATCTGAGCATCGATGGTCTGGCTGTAGGCGGGATAGTCCTTGCTGATCTTTTCGAGAACTTCGAGTTGCTTGTCGAATTTGCCGCTTACGGCATAAACATTAGCGAGTTTGTTGAGCACATAGGGGGTGAGCTCGGGATTTTCGTCGGCTTCGTCGAGAGCATCTTCGAAGCAGTCAATGGCTTTGTCATATTCGCCAAGGTTAACGTAGCAGTCTCCTTTGAGAGACTCGACGCCGGTAGCGACTACGGCACTCTTGGGTGATACGCCGTCAAGATATTCAAGCGCCTGCTTGTAATCTTCTTTTTCAGTATAAAGATATGTAGCGTACTGAATCTTTGCGTTTTGGTTAGCGGCGTAGCTTCCATTGTCGGCGACCTTCTTGAGGTCCTGATAATATTTTTCAACGGCGGCTGTGTCGTTGGGGGCGATTTTCATGCCCTGAAGCTGGACTTGTTCAAAGTCTTTCTGAGCCGAGTTCTGGCCGAAATAGCGGAAAGCGAGAATGGCAAGAAGTATAACTACAAAACCTCCGGCAAAAATCAGCGATTTTTTGAAAAGATTGCGGTTAGATGCCATCTGGATTTTGGTTTCGGCATTTTGGGTCGAAGTCACCTCTTCGATCTGATTGGGATTGTTGGTGTCCATTTTTATTATTATGTTCTGATTTTTTACGATGTTAATAAGCCTGATGAGGGTCTTTAAAAAGCCATTCTTAATGAAAAAAGTGACGGACGAAGACATTATCGGGCTTGCAAAGTTAACTAAAAAAACTGGAGTAGCCAAGAATTAGGGGTCGAAACTGAGCCCTCGGAGGGGGTAGATCCGGGGTTTAATATACTTTAACACACTTTAAGAGATAGGGATAGGGCATTTTCGTGTGACGAGTGTTATCCTTATGTAGCGAAAATAGTAAGAGACGCATCAAAAACATCCCTCAGTCCTATGAAGCGAGTAGGGATACTGGCTCTTAGGACAAGTCTTTGATAAATAGTTGAAACGTGGAGAGAGGCAACGCCTGCCGGCGATGCCTCTCTTTTCATGTATGACGGGCATGTCCTATATCTGTGGTGAAAGTCCACTAGGGGCGTAGTTGC
>CAYVXC010000200.1:0-3173 GCA_964454925.1 uncultured Bacteroides sp. | reverse complement strand
TGAGTTCGTTTGTCAATAAGCAAAATTACCAAATCTTTTTGAAATACCAAAAAAATCAGCCCTCGTGTTCACCGCGAGAGCACAGAGTGAGCGTAGTTTAAGAATGTCAGTGAATGACCCGGCGACCCACATATTCGAAAGTTTCTTCGGTCATGGGTGTTAAATAAAGTCCCTTTAAATTCAGTGCCTTATACGGAACCTTGGTAAACTGATATTTTTGAGGAAAGGAACTAACGCATCCTGCGCCGCTCAATGTCTGAAGAAAAGCGGGTTCGAGTACCATTAGATATGTCTTACCCTTTTCTATCCTTATGTCTTTTTCTGAATCAGGGTTTTCCATGTAATTGGCGACAGGCTTTACATAGAGTTTATTGCCATTTGACGTACCCACAATCCTGATATTTCCGTCAATATATTCAATATCTTTGACCTTTACCTCAACTATCCAGTTTTGGTAGCCACGCATTTTTTCTAATTTCACAATATTTTGTATCCGTGATGAGCTACACCCGATTAGAGTAGCAAATAAGCTAAAAAGTATGGTAAGTCTAAGTAAATACGTCATTCTTTATTTCTATTTAGAGATATGTACGACATATAGCCCGTATAATCCACCGTTTCGGTAGAATAACAATCTATATCTTTCGTTTTTTGGGATATTTTCAACTCGTCACGTATATGCCGGAGATTCTGAATCTGAGTTCGCTTCAAAAGGAAGATATAACGGCGATTTCGTTCAATTTCAGCCCCGGTAGTCGGACGGGCGTGTTCACAACCGGATTCGATTATTATTGGCTTGCCATCGGCTTTGGCATAGACATAAATTTTCTTATCCTCAGTCTTAATAAATCGAATAACTTTAACCACAACAATCTTTTCGGTGTCGCGCTCTACCTCATCTATGTGAGAAACATTCACCGGCGTTATGGTTCTACACGCCGTCAGAATAAATACGCAGACTCCTATCCCAAAGGCACAGATGCCACAAACGGATAACAAGTTAAAAATAAAATTTTTAATCGGAGTTGGTCGCATAGTTTTCAAGCGTGATTTTTAAGAGCGGATTGGTCGGGTTTATTTCCCCTAAAGATAGATATATTTCAGCGATTCACCAAACTCCGGGACAACTTTCGGTTGAAAAGTAGACAAAAGAAACAAAAATCCAAAAGTTTATGCTCCTTATGTAACTTCTGTCTTCATTTCGCGTGTGAGTCGGCTTGCCGACGAGGTTGTCCCGAACCCGGCATGAAGGGAGCATTGCGACCGAGTGCCGGGCAGACGTGACACACGCCAACGGAGTCCTGAAAGGACGATATCGTCGAGCCTCAAGCCGATGACGTGACGACCTCGTCGGCAAGCCGACTCAGCGAACCGTTCGTTTGCCAAAAAACTACATAGGCTATAAGTTAATGACTCAGCGCGCAAATGACGGCAAGACTTTATCATAACTTTCATCCATATAGAATTGACTTTCTGAGAGGGGAATAATCATTCCATCCACGATGTTGTAGACTTTAAATTGCTTGATTGGCGGAAATTCCGGAGTGGTGATTGATGGTCCTGAAATTGTAGGGAGAATGGTTTCAGATCGCTCTAAACTATTTGGCAGTAAAACACCGTCAAATTCTACGTATAACATATAGGTGTTTCCAACTCTGACTGAGTCTATGGGAGAAAAAGATTCCAACTGGTCTCTCTCCCATTTGCTCGTGAGAGAGACTATCTCGCCAACTCCTATGGTTGCTGTTATCTTAACTGTCTTATCCTCATCATATTCGACTTCTGTAATTTTTGCCAAAATCGCTTCTTTCTTTATTGCGCCAATAGGAACTCCTATATTATGGAAACATTCAGCAATCCCGACCCCTAAAAGAAAAAACATCAACAGAATAACTATACGTATTGATCTATGCCAGTTTGTATTTGATCTGAAAGTTTCTAAAGAAGACGGGTGCATGATTATAAGATTGGTTAATTGGTCGAGTATTTGCTCCAAAGGTAGGTAAATTTCAGCGATTCACCAAACTCCGGGACAAGCTTCGGTCGAAAAGTAGACAGAAGTGATATAAGATCCTAAGGACTTGGGGGATATGAGAGCCGGAGGCTCGGAATCGTGTTAACCGGGTGCGCTTGCGCGCCCGGTAGCATGCCACCTCATCCAGTCAGCCCCGGAAGGGCTGAACTTCCCCAACAACATCGTCCTTTCAGGACTCCGGCGGCCCGGGCATCTCTATCCCGGCACTCGGTCGCTACGCTCCTGTCATGCCGGGTTCGGGACGACCTCGTCGGCAAGCCGACTCAGCGGCTGTACCTCTCATGGGTCAGTCATAAGCCTCAAAAGTTGGTGATTCTTTTGGCTCTTTTGGCTCCTATTTTCCGCGATGGATCTGTGGGTCGGTTAAGCAGAGTCCGTAGAACGACAATTCCTCAATGAGATTAGGAATCGGAAATGTCAGATAGTGGGAGTAATCAGGTTGCAAACTCAAAAATTCATATCTTTTCACCAGCGACGGAGTTTTAGATATATATGAAAGATAAACCCATTTGTCACAGCCCTTACAGTTATGGTCATACGTATAAAAACCACACCAATAGTGTTTCTTTATATCAGGGACAGCGTCTTCGAAATTTCCGATAAGTTTCCAATATGGCTTCAGGGCTCGTTTTGAAGTTATCGGATAATACGTCACTCCGTCTTTGGTTATTTCAAACTGAATCATCTTCATTTCGCTTTTGAAGTCGCCGAATGCCACGCCAAAGTTTACACTGTCGGATTCGCTATAGTAAACACTTATGAAATAATCTTCGTCGAAATACTTGTCTATTGTTGATCTTTCCATACTGAAAGCAGCCCTTATCTTTTCGACGTTACCACTCCATGTTATGATGCTGTCCAATGGCGCACTTTGACCAAATCCACATAACGTGAAGGCTAAAAAAGACAGAACGGCTTTAATTTTGATTGACAATTTCATAACGCGATTGATTAAGGGATTTCGCAAAGATAGTATAAAAATTCAGGGCTTGCAAATCGGAGATAAGAGAACTTTCAAAAGTTATGTTCTTCTGTTTCTTTTGTCTTTATTTGGGACACGAGACGGATGAGGGCGGGATTTTTGGGGGCATATCAACTTAATTTTGATTTGGGCGCGGTTGTTTAAAAATGTTTTCGT
>CAYVXC010000199.1:0-3179 GCA_964454925.1 uncultured Bacteroides sp. | reverse complement strand
CAACTCGTCGCTGCGGACACGCCTGTCGACCCAGAAAGCAGCCATGAATCTGGGAATGAACGTCATGGTCCTCGATGTCAACCAGGGCGCCTGGAAACTCGAGACCGAACGTGGCGTGATTATGGACGGTGACAAGGCCGAACATCTGCTTGAGGCCATCCCTGTCATGGGTTCATACTGTGACATCATCGGCGTGCGTTCTTTCGCCGGACTCAAAGATCGCGACGAAGACTATGAAGAACGTGTGATCGAACAGTTCATCCGCTATTCGGGCCGTCCCGTCTTCAGCATGGAGGCCGCCACCCGTCATCCGTTACAGAGTTTTGCCGACCTGATCACCATCGAGGAATTCAAAACCAAGAAACGTCCGAAAGTCGTCATGACATGGGCCCCCCACCCCCGCGCTCTGCCCCAGGCCGTTCCCAACTCGTTCGCCGAATGGATGAACGCTACCGACTATGATTTTGTCATCACCCATCCCGAGGGCTACGAACTCGACCCGAAATTCGTTGGTCGTGCAAAGGTCGAATACGATCAGCGGAAAGCTCTGGAAGGCGCAGACTTTGTCTATGCAAAAAACTGGTCGGCATATATGGCGCCCAACTATGGTAAAGTCATCTCGACCGACCGGAACTGGACCGTCGACACCGAGAAAATGGCTCTGACCGACAATGCTTTCTTCATGCACTGCTTACCGGTCCGACGGAATATGATTGTCACCGACGATGTCATCGAGTCCCCCCGATCAATCGTCATTCCCGAGGCGGCCAACCGCGAAATTTCTGCCCAGACTGTACTTAAACGAATGCTGGAAGCTTTATGATAAATATTGTCAAAATCGGAGGCAATGTCATTGACAATCCCGAGGCGCTGACGGCCTTCCTAAAGGAATTTTCGAAACTCCGCGGTATGAAAGCGCTGATTCACGGAGGAGGCAAGGAAGCCACACGTCTCAGCGCGGCCATGGGTATCGAAACAGTCATGATTGACGGACGCCGCGTAACTGACCGTCAGACTCTCGACGTCGTAACGATGGTCTATGCCGGTCTGATCAATAAACGCGTCGTTTCTCAGCTTCAGTCAATCGGTACCGACGCAATCGGTCTAACGGGTGCTGACGGCGATATAATCCGTGCAACCAAACGGCCTGCAAACCCTATTGATTATGGTTTTGTCGGTGACATAAATCCGGCTGATGTTGATGACCGCTTCCTTGAAACCATCATGAGCTCCGGCAAAATACCTGTGTTCTGTGCCATCATGCACGACGGACACGGAACGTTGCTGAACTGTAACGCCGATTCGGTAGCCGCCGCTGTCGCGATCGCCGCTTCGCGAATTGGTCCGACACGTCTGACATATTGCTTCGAGAAACCCGGCGTTATGGCCGATATAAACGATGACTCATCAGTCATTCCACTCGTTACAGCCGAATCGTTCGGCGAGCTGAAGGAATCGGGCGTGGTTGCGGCCGGCATGTTGCCAAAGATCACAAACGCTCTTGAATCAGCGGCCCGTGGTGTCAGCGAAGTCAGAATCTGTCGCGCCGAAGACCTGACCGGAGTCGGTGGCACGATAATACGTACCCGATGAAAGAAGTCACATATACTGAACATCCTCGTCTTGCCGAAGCCGTCGATCTGCTAAGTCGGTTGATCGCCGTCCCTTCTTTTTCGCGCGAGGAAAGCGCAACAGCTGACATCTGGGAGGAATGGCTGAAAGCTAATGGCGCGGGTGAAGTCCGCCGTTTTCACAATAACGTTTATGTAGTTGCCCCAGGGTTCGATCCGACGCGGCCGACTCTCATGCTCAACAGCCATCACGACACGGTACGTCCCGTTTCTTCCTATACCCGCGATCCTTTCACCCCGACTGTCGAAGACGGTCGCCTTTACGGGCTTGGCTCAAACGATGCCGGAGCTTCCGGAGTCGCGTTGGCAGCCACATTCCTTGATCTCAAAGACCGGACCGATTTGGCCGTGAACTTGATTTTCGCTATTACAGCAGCCGAGGAATGTATGGGCGAAAACGGCATGAGGGCCATGCTCCCCAGACTCGCGGAAGAGGGGCTGACGCCCGACATGGTGATCGTCGGAGAACCGACCGGAATGGAGCCGGCGGTTGCGGAACGCGGGCTGGTGGTACTCGACGCCGTAACCGAGGGTGTATCGGGACATGCCGCAAGAAACGAAGGCATAAACGCTATCTACCGCGCCATCGAAGATATCGATTCACTACGGAATTTCACTGCACCCAACGTCAGCCCTATTCTTGGACCGATAAGAGTCAGCGTAACGATGATAAATGCGGGTACTCAACACAATGTCATTCCCGACCGGTGTACATACGTGGTCGATGTAAGGACAACCGATGCCTACACCAATATCCAGACTGTCGATTTGCTCCGTCAGGCTGTCAGACACTCCACCTTGACACCCCGTTCTACCCGTGTACAAGCGTCGGTAATACCTATTGACCATCCGTTGGTTGTCAGCGCCATTGGACTCGGAATGACACCGTTCGTGTCACCAACAACGTCAGACATGGCTTTGATGCATGGTCTCCCATCGCTTAAAATCGGCCCCGGACAGTCATCGCGTTCTCACTCAGCCGACGAATTTGTCGAACTCGACGAAATCAATGCCGCCCTCCACCTCTATCCCCAACTCATTCTCAATCTCAACGAAACAATCTAAAAAACAGATAACCGCCATGTCGAAACAGCTATGGAACAAAGGGTTTGAACCCAACCAAATGATAGAAAACTTTACCGTTGGCCGTGACCGTGAACTCGATTTGAGACTCGCGCGCTACGATGTTCAAGGATCCATAGCCCACGTCAAGATGCTCGAATCCATCGGGCTTCTGACAGCCGAAGAACTGGCGGTGCTTGTCCCTGCTCTCGAGGAAATAGCCGATGAAATCGAGCGTGGAAAATTTATTATCGAAGATGGTGTCGAGGACGTTCATTCCCAGGTAGAATTTATCCTCACCCGCCGTCTTGGAGACATAGGTAAGAAAATACACTCGGGGCGCTCGCGCAATGATCAGGTACTCGTAGACCTTAAACTGTTCTTCCGCGACGAACTAAAAACAATAGCCGGCGCGGTCGACAAACTTTTCAAGACTCTACAGGAGTTATCGGTCAAACATGCTGATAAACTCATGCCCGGCTATAC
>CAYVXC010000198.1:0-3183 GCA_964454925.1 uncultured Bacteroides sp. | reverse complement strand
CCTCAGCAACTCGACGGTTTTCAGTGGCGTGTCGGGAACCAAGACCTGAAGACGGCCAACTCCTACATGCTTACATTCCGCTACGGATTCAATCTGCCCCGCGTCACGGGGGCGTTCGGGGTGCGAGCCTTCACGTCACCTAATGCCATCACTCCATTGATTAAATGGGACAACGACCGACTCATAACCACCTATGAAAACAGCCGTGGCCTCAAAAATCTCTCCTTCTTCATCGCTCCTCAGATCGAGATTATTCCTGAATGGTTGATGGCAAGCGGGTATATCCAATACCGCATGGAGCGTATGCGAGGTGACAACTACGATCTTACTCACAGCTCGTGGGACGGAAGTGTCCAAGTTCAGCTGTCTCATTGGGGCTTCACTCTTTCGGGCAGTTACAAGCATGCATTAAGAGATCTCTGGGGCGAAAAGATCTCCTGGGGCGAAGACTTTAATATGATTGATCTTTCTTACGATTATAAAGGCTGGCAGTTCGGAGCCGGGATATTCATGCCGTTCGGAAAGTATGACCAAGGATCCGAATCGCTGAATCACTGGAACCGTAACGAACAGCACATGCGTCTCGACATGCGTATGCCCTACGTTTCAGTCAGCTATAACCTCCAGTGGGGTCGCCAGAAACGCGGCGCTCAGAAACTGCTCGATACAGACGCGAACACCGACCGGTCGACCGCCGGCGGCCGCTGAGAAGCGAAAAAATTTATCACGGAGAAATCAATTCCGTGTTCCCGCGTGTTGTAAATGTTGGGGTGAGAACCAATCGCCCTGACATTTACGTTTATAACTCTCACTGATTTGTTCGCTATGAAAAATGCCCTTCCCCTTTTACTTCTTGTCTGCGGACCGGCGCTGACGGTCTCAGCCGCGACCCTTTCCCCTGAACAGGCTCTTGCCCGATATGAAAACAGCGGTCCCCAACAAGTTCGGTCAATGACTGACCGCGGAGGAACACTGACGTTACATTCCACTCGCGGGAGTATCTATGTATTCACCGGCAACGACGGTTTCGTGATATTGCCGGCCGATGACTCCGCTCCGGCTCTTTTAGCCTACTCCGACTCGCCCGGAGGCAACTTTGAATCAAACCCCGGTTTGGATTACTGGCTTGATTACTACAACCGTGAACTCGAATTTCTCAAAAGTCACGGCGCCCGGACATCTTCCTATTCCGCACCCGAACGAGAAACCCGAAAAGAAATAGCACCCCTACTTAAAACCGAATGGAATCAGGAAGCTCCTTATAATGACCTATGTCCCAAGGTTGATGGCCACGAAACGGTGACGGGTTGTGTGGCAACGGCCATGGCTCAGGTCATGAAGTTTTACAACTATCCCGAACACGGAAAGGGCAAACATTCATATTTCTGGCGCCCGGGAGAGGAGGAATTATCGTTTGACTACGACTCTACCCCCTTCCAATGGAACCTGATGACAGACCGATATGATTCAAAAAGCACGGCCGAGTCGCGTCATGCCGTCGCGGAACTCATGCTCGCCTGTGGCATCAGCGTCGACATGCACTACGAACCCGGAGGAAGCGGCGCGGCAACCACCGTGATGGGAGAATCCCTTATTGACATTTTTGATTACTCACCGTCGATATGGATGCCCCAGCGATCATATTACGGATACGATGAATGGGAGTCGATGATCTATGCCGATCTTGCCCAGGGACAGCCCGTTCTCTATAGCGGAGCCGGAACCGCCGGCGGTCACCAGTTTGTCTGTGACGGATATAGTTCCGACGGCTTTTTCCATTTCAACTGGGGCTGGGGAGGCATGAGCAATGGTTATTTCCTGCTTACGGCCCTTAATCCGGCCGACCTCGGCGTTGGCGGGGGTGCCGGCGGATTCAATTCGAGCCAGACCGCCACTCTTGGAGTCCGTCTTCCGAAACAGGGCGACCAACGGGTCTATCTTTTCTACAACAACCAGGGATTCGGAACGGATGTAAAAACCGTTAAAGCCGATGAAAGATTCCTGACAACCGGTCTCTATTTCAACTACAGCCTTTCGACGATGCCCGATGACTCAAGACTCGGTCTTAAGTTTGCATCGACCGATGGCACGGAAGTCAGATTTGCCGAAGGTCCCGGTGTCGGAGGCTACCATCCCGACGACGGTAGAGAAAATATCGAAGTCAAGTTTCCTGAACTTCCTGACGGGACTTATACCATCACTCCGGCCCTGTGTGTTGACGGACGGTGGGAGGATGTGAGAATGCCGGTAGGAAGTTCTTCGGAGATTACCGCCGTGGTGAAAGACAAAGTAGCTACCCTTACGACCCAGGCACAAGCTGAGATTGTGGTCCGCGATATCGATGTCCCGGACAAAGTCTATCGCGACCGTGATTTTCCGATGCCGTTCACTGTGGAAAGTACAAATGATATGGAATACTATGGATCGGTCACTCCTTATCTTCTCGATTCCGACGGCTCTGTCGTAGCCAAGTCTCAGTTCCGACCCGTTGATGTCATGGCCGGAAAGACCGATCGCATCGCGGATTATATTGCCGACTTTACCGCTGAAAAAGACAAGGCATTCCCGGCCGGGACCTACCGCCTCGTCTTCCGTGACGAAGCAGGAAAAGATGTCAGCTCTCCCATTGATGTCAAAATCGAGGTGATGGATGAGGAAACCGAAATTTCTGTAGGCGGTTTCAAGCTTGATGATGCCAACCCGATCACGAATCCTTCGGAAGTCAGATTCTCTTTCTACGTTAGATGTACTTCGGGTTACTATTATTCCGATCTTCAACTCTACCTGTTCCCCGGCGATGGAGGCGATGACGTCTATCACAAGTCGACCGAACGCATCTATCTGACGAAAGGCGACACCCGTGAAGTCACGGTTACCGCCGACCTTGACAGGCTGACAGACGGAGAATATATGGCTCTGATATATAAGGGATCTGAACCGATGAGTAGCCGTATTTATCTCAAAATCGACCGGACTTCCGGGGTCAGCGAAATATACTATGATCAAGATGACCCCATGACCGAAATCTACGACCTTTCGGGGCGTCGCGTAACCGATCTTCGTGCAGGAGGTTTCTATATCGCCAACGGCCACAAGGTCATTATCGCCCGCTGACGCCTCGTGTCCGACTATAGGAGTTTGCAAAAAGGTTGGTTCATCCCAACCTTTTTGCAAACTCTTTAT
>CAYVXC010000197.1:0-3251 GCA_964454925.1 uncultured Bacteroides sp. | reverse complement strand
AATTCATGATTCGTCCTATCGGCGCTCCTACCTTCAAAGAAGGCATCCGCATGGGTACCGAGGTGTTCCACAACCTCAAGAAGGTGCTTAAGGACCGCAACCTGTCAACCGCTGTAGGTGACGAAGGTGGTTTCGCTCCCACCCTTGACGGCACTGAGGACGCTCTCCAGGTAATCATCAAGGCTATCGAACTCGCCGGTTATGTTCCCGGTAAGGACGTTACCATCGGTCTCGACTGCGCTTCTTCTGAATTCTACAAAGACGGTCTCTATGACTACACCTGGAAACAGGGTCCCGATGCTCCCAAATACACCAGCCAGCAGCAGGCTGAATTCCTCAAGGAACTCGTTGAAAAATACCCCATCGACTCGATCGAAGACGGTATGGCTGAAGGCGACTGGGAAGGTTGGAAAATCCTCACCGACCTCATCGGTAAGAACTGTCAGCTCGTCGGTGACGACTTGTTCGTAACCAACGTTAAATATCTGAAACGCGGCATCGAAGAAGGTTGTGCAAACTCGATCCTCGTCAAAGTAAACCAGATCGGTTCGCTCACCGAAACCCTCCGCGCCGTTGAACTCGCTCAGCGCAACAACTACACCGCCGTCATCTCTCACCGTTCAGGTGAAACCGAAGATGCCACTATCGCTGACATCGCAGTTGCTACCAACGCCGGTCAGATCAAAACCGGTTCTGCAAGCCGTTCTGACCGCATGGCCAAATACAACCAGCTCCTCCGCATCGAAGAAGAACTCGGTGCAGCCGCTCAGTATGGCTATGGCAAAAAGACCAAACGTGCCAACTAATCCGGAGAAATCCGAATTCAGAGCATAAAAAAACTACGCCGGCTCAATTATGGGCCGGCGTAGTTTTTTCAGTCAAGGCTGAAAAGTGAATCACTCTTTCAGTCTCATGATTCTCACTCCGGTGAGAGAGCGGTTGCGCTTCATGAAGTCAGCGAGAGTTTCGTCCGACAAAACAACTTTTCCGAGTGAACTTGACGCGTGAAGAAGATGAGGCTCGCCGTCGACAATGATAATCAGACCGAGGTGGGTCACGTCGAGATCCTTGAGCGACGAAGTCAAGGCGACCGCATCACCGTTTTTAAAAGCCTGTCGGGTAGGGCGCTCGCTCAGGTTCCGTGTTTTCACGTAAGGGAAACGGTGGTTGCGATATCCCATTTCAGTACTCTTCACCCGCTCGAAGTTCAGCGAATCCTTCAGCGCGGGATATCGGTCACGGTGATTCGACATGAAGTCGATGGACTTTGTCGTGTAGCTGATCGCCGGGAACAGATTCGTGGCGTCGATGATATTTCCGCGATACGAGTTGTCAGTAATCCAGTCTGCTATGTAGTGGAGGCGCGACGGATAACCGTTCAATTCGCCGCCGCGATAGCGGATACTCTCGAGACTGTTCAGATAGTCGCGCCACGAAGTTCTGCCTTCGCCGACGGTTTTTGCCAGAGCGAAAACCGTTTCGACGAAAGTCGTGCAGTCAAGCTCTTTCAGATTGACCGTCAGCCGCTCGGGTTCGCCTTCGGGAGCTTCCAGTGTGTGAGCTACGTAAGGAGTGCCGAGAAAACGTTTTCCCAAGGCGGCCACCCTCTCGCCCGGGCTACCGGGATCGTTCGCGGCAAGTTCTACCAGAATCGTGTTGATCAAAGTGGTGTCCGATGCTTCGTCAGAAAAACGGACATCCATGGGTCCGACCGCGCGGATCATCGGGATACACATTATTATATATATAGCGGTCAAGAGAGTTTTTTTCATAGACTGTATTATTAATATGTAGAAATGATTCTTTCGTGCGCCCCTTGTCGGGGTAGGCACGTTTGGTGACTACAAAAATACTCAAAAATTTTTCTTCTCGGTCATAGAGAAGAAAGAATTGAGTCTTCGTGCATTGTTAAAAAATGTATATGACCGCAAATAATAACTAAAAGAAGTCGTAACATTGCTTGAGATCTGAAAAAATGTATTAAATTTGTAGTTAGCTATGGCTACCCATGCCCCGTTGTGTGCGGTGTTATCGGGTTGACATGGCTCTAACCGATTAATTTTTATCAATTTTAACCTCAATCTATTTTTTTAACCAATCATTGAACAGCTATCTCTCCGTGTGCCTGTCGACGCCCCGGGCAAACCAGTTTAGAGCGTCCCAATCCAAGAATCAAACCAATCAAGAAGTGAAATTTAACCTTGAATAAAAACTAATTAAAGTAAGTATGAAAAAACAGCTATTTCTACTGTTGTTTTGCCTTCTGGCGATAACGGGCTGGGCTCGTGTCGTCACGGGTACGGTTACAGACGCCACCGAAGGTGACGAACCGGCAATCGGTGTGTCCGTTGTGGTCAAAGGCCAGAAAGGCGGCGTAAGTACCGACATCGACGGTAAGTATTCAATCAACGTTCCGAACGATAATGCCGTTCTGGTATTCTCGATGGTGGGTATGAAAACCCAGGAAATCAAGGTCGGAACAAAATCCGTGATTGATGTGTCAATGAGTGCTGACGCTCAGGTCCTCGATGCAGTCGTTGTGACCGCTATGGGTCAGAGCCAGGCTAAATCAAAACTGAACTTCAGTGTGACCGACATGAAGAGCGACCAGGTGCTCGCCGGTCAGTCGGCCAACTTCGTAAACACCCTTCAGGGTAAAGTCGCCGGTGTCCAGGTATCAACCGCCGGTGGTTCGCCCAACTCGGCTTCTCAGATCGTGATCCGCGCTATCTCGTCGATCAACAACGCCCAGAGTAACGAACCTCTGTTCGTCATCGACGGTATGCCTGTCCGCGGTGGTGCATCTTCAATCGGTGATATCAACCCGAGCGATATCGAAAGCATGTCGGTGCTGAAAGGTGCTGCCGCTTCTGCTCTTTATGGTCAGGAAGGTGCTAACGGCGTTATCCTTATTACCACCAAGAGCGGTAAGAACGGAACCGTCAGCGTGACCGTCAACGGCGGCTGGGAAATCTCGAACGTCCTCCGTCTCCCCAAACTTCAGAAAGAATATATCGGCGGTGCAAACGGTTTCTATACCACCAATGCTTCCGGTGGCTGGGGTCCCCGCATGAATAGCGAAGATACATACTATGACAACGTAGGCAACTTCCTCGGCACAGGTTTCATGCAGAAATATGACATCTCGCTGTCGGGCGGTAACGACAAATTCTCGGCCTATGCTTCTGCTAACCTCATGAACAACGACGGTGTTGTTCCCAAGGACTATAAGAAACGTCTCGGCGTATTCG
>CAYVXC010000196.1:0-3255 GCA_964454925.1 uncultured Bacteroides sp. | reverse complement strand
TACGTAAAAACCCCGACCCCAACAAGCCCGGCCGCGCTATGGAAGCCTCCGACGGTCTTTACGAGTATATTCGTAAAAGAGTTGAAGGCCATACCGACTTTACTCCCGACGGCGGTACCACCGGAAAAACGGTTTACCAAATCAAACCGTTTGCACTCCCTCACATCACCCCGGCCAACATCGGCGAAGTGTTCTACCTCGGTACATCGATGATCCCCTCAGTGTTCCGCGACACCGGCAAGGTGGTTCTTTATGTTCCCTCGTACATGATTCCGTGGTATCACAAGTACAACGAAACCAAGTACGGCCAAAACACCGACTACAAGGCAAACATCCCGTACGTCAAGGAGTTCCCCGGCGTCCGTATCGAGGCCATCCCCAACGCCGACAATCACGGCCGTATTATCTGGACTATCGACGGCAATATCGGTCTTTACGAACAGAAGGCCGGCGAAATGCTTAATTTCCAGATAGAGCAGGAAGACTGGAGCCTGAAAGTGTGGTCGAACTGGAAGGAAGGTCTTGCCGCTCTGGCTGTTGGCTACAAGTACACCGATCCCTCCGAAATGGACGGCAGCCGCCAGATGATCTGGTGTAACGACTACGATCGTCCCGACAACTTCTTTATCGATGGCCCTGATGGCGCCAATCCTGACGCTACCGTTCACACCTCAATCCAGATGCCCGCCGGCGAGTTCGAGATTACCGACATCGAAAACGCTCCTGTCGGTAAGGTTATTTCGATCAAGTGTACCGCGGCCGACTCAATCGAGATCAAGAAAAGCGGCAATTTCTCGCTCCTTTCTGAAGCATGGAACCCGTCGAAGGGCGATGTGATCAAGCTGATGAAGCGCGCTGATGGCAAATACATCGAAATTTCGCGTATTGACTCCAGCTCCGACTCGTTCCAGTTTGACAACGACGCAACCGAACTCAATGTAGCCGGTGCAACCGTATTCGTTACCGGTGCCAACACCAAAGCAACCGCCATCACTTCAATCATCGGTGCTGTTGTAGGTACTGTTTACACGATCTACGGTGCGGGCAATGCCAACGCTTCAACCATCGCCAACTCCGGCAATTTCGTATTGACCTCCGCAATGACCCTCAAATCGGGCTCGTTTATCAAGCTCGTAGCAGCCGACGACGGCAAATTCTACGAGATTGCCCGCGGTTAACCTCCCTGACTCGGCGCCGGGAAGCCATAACCGGTCCACCCGGCGCCGTTCATATCTCACATAGTTATTCACATAGTAATTTTTTTCGCTATGACATATATTAAACAATCCGTTCCCCGCGCAACCGGTAACCCCGGCATCGGAATCCAGCCGCGCGACTCGATTACACTTCTCGACGTCGAAGACATTCTCTACATGCCCCCCACCGACGACAAGGGTGTGGTGATTGTCGAAGACATCATCATGAAACCCAACGCATACGGGATCGCAATCTATATGACCCCCGGAACCGTTGAACTCACCAGCGCAGCCGAAGGCGATACCGACAAAATCGGTTTCAAGCCCTCGGTTAAAGGCGAGCACCCGGGCAACGAACAGGAAGCCCGCGAGTTTAAGGTGAACAGTATCAACCGCAAGTTTATTGTGATCGTTCGCTACTGTTCTGGCAAACCCGCCGACCTGATCGGCTCGATCTGCAACCCCTGTAAACTTACGCCCTCATATACCGGCAATAACGAAGGTAATACCAACGAATTCACTTTCGAGCAGGTCATGAAGGGCGACGATATTAAGATCTACAAGGGCAACATCCCCACCGAACAGCCCGTCGCCGTTCTCGAGTCAGGAGTTAAAACCGTTCCGTTCACTGCAGAGGGCCAGTACCAGCTCGCCAGCGGCGCGGCCGTTATCGATGAAATCGAAGGGGGTAGCCACGGCGCATTGATCACTCTTGTAGGTTGCACCGGCACATCGCCCACCGTAACCTCAACCCCTGGTAAGATCCTACTGCGCGACGGCAAGGTATTTACCGCGTCAGAAGGCTCTCAGCTCACCCTCCGCGCCTATTCCATCGGCTCGGGCGAAGTTGTATGGATCGAACAGAGCCGTTTCGAAGCAATTTGACAACTTCTCTAAAAATAAAAAAGGGCTGTGGCAAAATTGGCGCAGCTCTTTTTTTATTATATTGAAACTTTTTGCCATGAAAATTTGTATTATATTGAAACTTTTTGTAACTTCGTGGCATGATAAGACTCATTACGACATACGGAGATTATTTCGATGAGTTCATGAGAACTCTTGACGATAAGACGAAAGAAAAAATCCAACAGGGTCTACTTCTTCTTGCCACCCAAGAAAGACTATCGGCGAAGTTTGTGAAATCCATTAGAGATGGATTGTTTGAATTACGAACGTTATGGAATGGGAATATATATCGAGTGTTTTTTATTTTTGATGACGGAAAAGTCGTCGTATTATTCAACGGGTTCCAGAAGAAGACACAAAAAACGCCCGAGAGAGAGATTTATAAAGCATTGAGAATTAAAGCAGATTATTATGAAAGC
This sequence comes from uncultured Bacteroides sp., assembly GCA_964454925.1. GTDB lineage: Bacteria > Bacteroidota > Bacteroidia > Bacteroidales > Muribaculaceae > CAG-873. The sequence goes on along the minus strand of CAYVXC010000196.1, from coordinate 734 downwards.
AAAAAATAATGTCATCAGAGACTATACGCCTATATTAGAAGCGAAATTCGGAAAAATCGGCTCTCCCGAATGGGAAAAATCAATTGAAGAAGCTGAGAATTTTTATACCGGTCAAATGCTTCGTGATACCCGTCGCGAGGCCCGAATGACCCAGGGTGAGCTGGCCGAGAAACTTCATGTCACTAAATCCTATATTTCCAGGATCGAAAATGGGCTGATCACACCGAGCGTCACAGTATTTTACCGCATTATCGAGGCCCTCGGGATGCGCGTCGAGATCGTTAAACCGATCTGTTGATTATCATTTACCTGATTATAACCCCGGCGGTCTATCCTCCGGGGTTGTTTTGTGTCCTTCTGCTTGGTAATTACCGTGCGTAACTTTGAAAGTGTAATAATAAAGCCTATGTATACCGAGCAGAAAAAAGAAACAGCCTCCAGCGCTTTGCGAAGCAAAGAAATTACAACATACCTTTGTGGCCCCCGTGACTATGCCGAAGGTGTCGCTTTATATCAACGTTACGGCGTTAACCGCATGTTATTACGCCGTTTCCAGTATGATGAAACCGAGACGACCCGCGAAATCCTTTTCGACGAGCTCCGCAAGATCGCCGGACTGTCCGACCTTGAATACGCACGTTTGCCGCGACGAGCAGCAAAGGCCACACCCACACTCTCAATACCGGCGAGCACTCAAAAGGGAAACGCCACCCAAGAACCCGACGAGGCGTTAA
>CAYVXC010000195.1:0-3257 GCA_964454925.1 uncultured Bacteroides sp. | reverse complement strand
GATTTCCGGGGAAATGGTTTGGTGGGTTCGGCTTTTTTTGCTAACTTTGCGCGAAATTTAGGAAAAGACCAATCCATTTTCCATTCAAGGCTTCACTCAGAAAAGAATATGACACGATTTAGCGCCTCGTTTTTCTATTATTGCTATTTTAATCATCAACGATTAGAAGCGTAGAATCATGACGGCGCGCAAATCAAGTTATACTCCAGCCGAAATAAATGATTAACATCCCCGATGAGTCTCCGCTTCAGAAATGACGAAGCGGAGACTCTTGGTTTTAATATAGAATGATGACAGATTTTACAGAAGACAAGAAAGATACCGCCGAAGGACGGCAACGCCGGGTCGCCATTCAGGGCGTAGCGGGGTGCTGGCACGACGCGGCGGCCCGGTCGGCTTTTCCCGGCGAAGAGGTCGTTCCGGTCGAGGCCGATACGTTCGAGGAACTGTTTGACATGCTGGCCGCCGATGCGTCACTCGTTGCGGTGGTCGCGATTGAGAATACGATTGCCGGAGCCTTGATGCAGAATCATGAACTCCTTAGAATGAGCAATCTTCGGGTGGTCGGCGAGGTTAAGAAGCGGATCAGCCACTCTTTGGCGGCGCTCCCGGGTCAGACTCTCGCTGATATAGGCGAGGTCTGGAGCCATCCGATCGCACTGATGCAGTGTGAGCGTTATCTCCGGACTCATCCGGCCATGAAAAAGATCGAGCATCACGACACAGCCGGGTCCGCGCGCGAAATCGCTGAACGCGGACTGTCAGGGCGTGCATCGGTCTGCAGCCGCCTGGCCGCCGATCTTTATGGTCTTGAAGTTCTGGCCGACGGAATCGAGACGAATAAGCGAAATTTCACCCGCTTTCTCATTCTGGCCGATCCGTTGGTGGCCGGGGAGCTGAGTGTTCCCGAGTCTGAGGTCGACAAAGCATCGATTGTCTTTACGCTGCCTCACGAAAAGGGCGCTTTGTCTAAGATTCTGACTATACTGTCGTTCTATGATATCAATCTGTCGAAGATTCAGTCTTCGCCTATTGTCGGCCGCGAATGGGAATACAGGTTCTATGTCGACCTGACGTTTGATTCCCTCGTCCGCTACCACCAGGCTATCGATGCGGTCAGGCCGCTTTTGGGCGACTTCAAGATTCTCGGCGAATATAAAGAAACACCAACCCCAGACCAATGAACGAAATAAACATCACCCCGGCGGAACGTGTCTCGTCGGTCAAAGAGTATTATCTTCAGCGCAAGATGCAGGAAGTGGCGGCCATGAATGCCCGAGGGCTCGACATTGTCTCGCTCGGAATCGGCGGTCCCGACAAGGGAGCCCCCGCTGTCGCCGTCGAATGTCTGAAACAATCGGCGTCGAATCCCTCGAACCACGGCTATCAGATAACAAAAGGAATCCCGGCTCTGCGCGAAGCCTACGCGCGTTGGTATAAAGACAAATATGGCGTCACTCTCGATCCGGCGACAGAGATTCTTCCGCTCATCGGTTCGAAAGAGGGAATCCTCCACGTTTCGATGACGTTCCTCAATCCCGGTGACCGTGTCCTGGTGCCCAATCCGGGCTATCCGACCTACACGGCGGTGACGAATCTTGTCGGGGCGGTGCCTGTGCCTTACGATCTAAAGGCCGAACGGGGGTGGTATCCCGACTTCGATGCTCTTGAAGAGATGGATCTCACGGGCGTGAAAATGATGTGGGTAAACTATCCTCACATGCCTACCGGCGCCCCGGCGAGCCGAGAGCTGTTCGAGCGACTGGTTTCGTTCGCCCGCCGTCATGGGATTCTCCTCGCCCACGACAATCCCTATAGTTTTATTCTGAACACCGAACCGTTGAGTATTCTTTCGGTCGAAGGTGCGTTCGAGGTTGCGGTCGAAATGAATTCGCTGTCAAAGAGCCACAACATGGCCGGTTGGCGAATGGGCATGGTCGCGTCGAATCCTACATTCATCGGTTGGATCGCACGCGTGAAAAGCAACATCGATTCGGGCCAGTTCCTCCCGATGATGGAGGCCGCCTCCGAAGCTCTCGGCGTTGATCAGGCTTGGTATGACGCCATCAACGCGACCTATGCTGCGCGTCGCGAGGTGGCCGAGCGGATAATGGACGCGCTGGGATGTACGTTCGACCCCGTTCAGCGAGGCATGTTCCTCTGGGGGCGCGTACCCGACGGTGTTGACGATGTCGAAGCCTTTGTCGACGATGTCCTCCGCCGCGCCCGGGTATTCATCACGCCCGGTTTTATCTTCGGAACTAATGGCGAACGCTATATCCGGATCTCGCTCTGTGCGCCTGTCGAACGACTCGAAGAGGCCCTCGAACGCATAAAGAATAACATAACTCCAAATACAAAAAACAGACAACAGCCATGACTCACACAGAAATGAAAGACTTTGAGCCCATCATACCCGGTTTCGACCATGACAATCCGCTTTATATCGCCGGCCCATGCAGTGCCGAGACCCGCGAGCAGGTGATTCGTACAGCCGAAGAACTCGCCGGCCACGGTATTCCCGTTTTCCGCGCCGGAATCTGGAAACCCCGCACTCGTCCCGGTGGCTTCGAAGGCATCGGCGAGGAAGGACTGGCCTGGATGGTGGAGGCGAAGAAGCGTACGGGCATGTTTATCGCTACCGAAGTCGCAAACCGTGCTCATGTCCTGGCTGCCCTTGAGGCCGGAATGGATATCCTCTGGATCGGAGCGCGCACGAGTGCGAACCCCTTCGCCATGCAGGAAATAGCCGATGCCATCGTTGAGGCCGGCCGGACCGATATCGCCGTTCTTGTCAAGAATCCGGTCAATCCCGACCTCGAACTTTGGATCGGGGCTCTTCAGCGCATCTATAACACCGGGGTCCGTCGTCTCGGTGCGATTCACCGCGGTTTCAGCTCATACGGCAAACATCTTTACCGCAATCTTCCGATCTGGCGTATCGCTCTCGAGCTTGCCCGCCGTGTGCCGGGGCTGACAATCCTGTGTGATCCGAGTCATATCGGTGGTAAACGCGAACTTGTCGCCCCGCTGTCTCAGCAAGCGCTCGACATGGGCTTCGACGGCCTGATTATCGAAAGCCACTGTGACCCGGATTCGGCGTTGAGCGACAAGAGCCAGCAAGTTACTCCCGACGTTCTTGTATATATCCTCAATACGCTGGTCATCCGCGACTCGACCCAGTCGACCGAGAGCCTCGGGCTTCTTCGTCAGGAAATCGACCGTCTCGACAACGAACTCCTCGAGGTCCTGAACCG
>CAYVXC010000194.1:0-3268 GCA_964454925.1 uncultured Bacteroides sp. | reverse complement strand
ATTTGTATCTTTGTGGTGCGATATATATTTACAGACCGGTAACTTAGCACCCCAAATAGGAATTTTCCTTCCCATGATTTTCAACTCGTTTCAATTCATCTGGTTATTTCCATTAATATTCCTGGTTTACTGGGGAGGATATGTTGTGGCCAAGAAGAAGTTCAGAAAGTTACCGCAGATCCTGTTACTGGCGATATCCTATGGATTGTATATGCAGTGGAATCCTGCCTGCGCGCTTATACTTCTTGGTGTAACGTTGATTACATTCTACGGCGGCTTGATTGTCGAGCGGCATAGACGTAAGGGGTTAATTTACACCGGGGTTCTGCTCACGCTTCTACCGCTGCTTGTATTCAAGTATTATAATTTCATTACCGAGGCCGGAGCTTCTGTGCTTGCCAATATAGGAATAGACGCAGGGTTGTCCGGGCTGAATTGGGTTGTCCCTCTCGGATTATCCTTCTACACTTTTCAGGCGCTCGGTTACCTGTGGGACGTGTATTATGGATATCTGAAAGCCGAGCGGAACATGCTTGATTACATGTTGTTTGTGGCTTTCTTCCCTCAGATTCTGTGCGGCCCTATCAGCCAAGCTAAAGATTTACTGCCACAAATTAAAAATCCGGCCCCTTTCAATTATGCCCGCGCTGTCTCAGGTCTGCGTTACATCCTTTTCGGCATGGTACTGAAAGTTGTTATAGCCGATCGCATCGGAATCTACGTTGATACCGTTTACGGTGATTATACAATTTTCAGCGGAACGACCTATATCCTGACTGCAGTTCTATATTCTTTCCAGATCTACGGCGATTTTGCAGGCTATTCCTATATGGCGCTTGGCGTGGCCCGGCTATTGGGATTCGAGCTCATCAACAACTTTAACAGGCCCTATTTTGCTACTTCTGTAACTCAATTCTGGAAGCGCTGGAATATTACCCTGACACAGTGGCTTACGAAGTATATCTATATACCGCTTGGAGGTAGCCGCCGAGGCAAGTTCAGGACCTATCTGAATATAATTGTCACTTTCCTTGTAAGCGGTATCTGGCATGGCGCAAACTTTACTTTCATTGTGTGGGGTGCCATTCACGGTGTAGCTCAATGTGTTGAGAAAGCCTTGGGACTTAACAAGATTCCCTCGAAGACTATGTATGTAGCTCCGCGCGTTATCGTTACATTTACCATAGTCACGCTCGCTTGGGTATTTTTCAGGATGCCCACGGTGGCTGACAGTCTTGTTGTGATAGGGCACATGTTCAGCAATCCCGGAGAATTATTTGTAAATAAGACCATTTTGGCGCATGTGGCAATAGGATTGTGCGTCTTGTTTTTAATAGAGTTTCCCCTTGAATATCGCCACAAAGCCTTTACCTCTTTTATTGAGAGGCACTCTGTAATACGCTGGGCAGGATATCTGTTCCTCACGGTTCTTGTTTTGAGTTTTGGCGTCTTGGATTCGTCGCAGTTTATATATGCAATATTCTAAACCGGGCCGATACGATATGAAGAAGTTTATCCTGAAATGCATGCTTTTCATTGCCCTGCTTGCAGCGGTGGATTACCTGTCGGGCTACCTTTTTTTGCTTCACAATAAGGCCGAGGTCGGGAAAGTATCCAAGGCCCGTCATCTCGCATCTGATTTTTCCGAGGATATTCTTATTTTAGGCAGTTCACGCGCGTCACGACATTTCAACAGTAATCTTATAAGCGAGCTGACCGGCATGACATGCTTTAACGGCGGTTTTGATGCCCATGGGATAATCAACGCTTATCCGCTGTTTAATATGGCTGTGAAACATCATGTTCCCAAGATTGTTATCTATGACCTGACTCCTCCGCTTGACTGCTACGACAACAATAACAGTCAGTACACAGCCTTTCTGAGGCCTTATCATGATTCTCCGATAGTGAAGGAGGTCATCAGATCCGTTTCTCAGCTTGAGTTTTTGAAATTCCATTCCAATCTTTATTGCTTGAATTCGCAGGTCCCTCAGTTGATATTGTTGCCTCTTATACCGGCCGCACCTCATATCAATGGCTACCAGCCTCTTTTCGGTGAAATTTATAATGCTGCAAACGGGTATGCACGGGAGGGTGAAGAATTTGAACCGGATTCAGTCAAGCTAAAATATCTCGACCGGTTGGTCAAGGACTGCCGTGATCTGGGGATAGACTTGTATTTCTTTGTATCACCGATCTTTAATAATGAAACGAACCTGTATCAGATTCCGGACTTCCTGTCGCAGAGATACGATGTCCCCGTTCTCGACCACCTTCAGGATTCCGGCTTCACATGGAATAAGAAATATTTCTATGATATGCCCCATCTGAATTGCATCGGCGCCGATACGCTGTCAGGTATACTGGTCAAGGAAATCCGGCGTTGAAGCTGCTTGCGGTTTTTTCTTAATATTGGTGAAAAGGCCGCGCGGGGATATTGCGGGTTGATAATTAATTGCTAAATTTGCAGTTCAAAGAATTGCAGAATAAATAACTAAAAATCTAAGATATGGCACAGCAAGAAGATGTGTTTAAGAAAATCGTGGCACACGCCAAAGAATACGGTTTTGTCTTTCCCTCAAGTGAAATATACGACGGCCTTTCAGCTGTTTATGACTACGGCCAGAACGGTGTAGAACTCAAGAACAACATCAAACGCTACTGGTGGGAAGCCATGACCCTGCTGCACGAGAACATCGTCGGCATCGACTCGGCCATCTTCATGCACCCTACAATCTGGAAAGCTTCAGGTCACGTCGACGCTTTCAACGACCCCCTGATTGACAATAAGGATTCAAAAAAACGCTATCGCGCCGACGTACTTATTGAGGACGCAATCGCTAAATATGACGAGAAAATCAAGAAAGAAGTAGAGAAAGCCCGCAAACGTTTCGGCGATTCATTCGATGAGGAGATGTTCTGCCAGACAAACCCCAGGGTGCAGGATAACCTTGCCAAGAAAACCGCACTCCACGAGAGATTCGCCAAGGCGATGAACGATAACAACCTCGAGGAACTCCGCAACATCATCATAGACCAGGAGATTGTATGCCCCATCAGCGGAACAAGAAACTGGACAGACGTACGCCAGTTCAACCTCATGTTCAAGACAGAAATGGGTTCTACTGCCGACGGCTCTATGACCGTTTATCTCCGTCCGGAAACAGCTCAGGGTATCTTTGTAAACTATCTGAACGTGCAGAAAACAGGGCGTATGCGTATCCCCTTCGGTATCGCACAGATCGGCAAAGCCTTCCGTAATGAGATC
>CAYVXC010000193.1:0-3288 GCA_964454925.1 uncultured Bacteroides sp. | reverse complement strand
TGAATTTATTCTTGTCGGCGAACTGACGGGCCACGACAAGAGTCGAGTCATAGAGTTCTTCGTAGACATAGCGGTCGGCAAGCGCATCGTTATTGATGGCCTGGCGGAGATGTGAGCCGAAAGGTTCGACGACAGGAAAGATGACCTTGCCGGTGGCGGGAATGATCGTATAGCCGTCGATGAAGTCGAAGAATCCGTCGGGGTTGCCTTCGCGGTTTGAGTCGAGGCGGTCGAGATTCATGACCTGGAGCAGCGATTTGTCGTTAAGTCCGGGGACCGGCAGATAGTTGATGGTCGTTCCGGTGGTGTCGCTCAGGTATTTGATGTTCAGTTTGAATTTATTCTGCTGAATCTGATATCCGCCCAGATTATAGACGTTTTTCATCATCAGGTCCCACATAGGAAGTCTCGGGTTGATGGTGGTGCTTTTGAGCATCTTCACATAGAGCGATTGATCGGTCGAGGTTATATCGCTCGAAAACTCACCGACTTGATAGACCTGACCCTGGTAGGTATATTCATAGGCAACCGCCAGCACTTCGTCAGAATTCAGGGCGGCTTTTACCGAAATGTAACCAAGAGTAGAATTCAGAGTGTATTCAGACGAACTGAGCAACCGGGCGCTTTCGACCTTTTCATAATCGCGGCCCCCCTCGATACCGAATGATGACAGCGGTTCGAGAGCCTGGGTGACGGTGGCGATGTTGCGCGCGCCCGGGAAATCGGTTTTGATGGTCGACAGAAGGTTGTTCGAGTGGTTCGATGCCATCGGATATGACGGATTGGTGACCCAATAATCGTTTGCAAGATGGGAATTCTCGCCAAGATCCATGAACGACACGAGGTTACGCGACTGGTCATAGCGGTTGGACTTATTTGTGATCCAAACCTCGATTCGGGTAATGTTGACACCCGAAGCTACAAAAGGAAGTCTTGACGCCCAACGGTCATAGTTGTCGCGGAAAAAATGTCCGAGAAAGAAGTGACGGTTCTGGTCATACTGATCGGCGTTAACGGTGAATTCGGTCGTCTGGGCGCCACCTTTGGTGTTGACGCTCTTGGACTCGGAGTTCTGCTGAGAGACAAGAGCGGTTGCGGTTAGCTTGCCGAACTGAAGTTTGGCCTTTACGCCGAAAAGCGCCGTGCTTCCCCTGATTAGAGACGATCCGGTGGTCATCGATACATTACCGGCCTCGATTGTCTTCACAATGTCATCTTCCTTACCTTCGTAGGCAAGTTTCAGATTTTTCGAGTCGAAGTCAAACGTTGCGTCGGTGTTATATGTCATGTTGAATTTCAGACGATCGCCGACCGAAGCCTGGATGGTCGCCTGAATCTTCTGGTCAAAGTCAAAATAGGTCTTACGACGGGAGGAGAGGGAAAGCGACGGATTGTCAGTCTTGTTAGATTTTATACCCATCGAGACCTGGACGGAACCCTGGGTCTTGAGCTGGACACCACCCGGCCCGAAGATTTTTTCGAGGGGACCGAGGGCGAAGTTCATATCGAAGATGTTGAACGGTTCTTTCTCTTTCTCGGTTATCAGTTCCATGTTCCGCTGACGATAGTATTGCTGCATCAGGCGTCGTGTCTGCCAGTCGTTGTATTGGCGCTCATTGAGCACGAAAGGCGTGGCGATATCCATGTCGCCGACACGTGTGCGGATCATGTACATCCCTGTCTCCGGATCAAACTCGGCGGTTGTTGAAATATTTGACGGCGTAGCGAGGTCGTATGACAGCTCGTCGGCCATCAGATCTTCATAAGATTGAGGGACGGTCTGCTGGATAGGGAAAGGCAGGATTATCGAGTCGAGCGGCGACATCGGTTGACTGTCGACCCGGGGAGCGGGGTAGTAGGCCGGAGCCGGAGGCTTCGGAGTAGGAACCGTTATCTGAGCACGGACCAGAACGGTAGCGAGGATCGAGACGACACCGACCGCCACGACAACAGCCCCGCGGGAGTTGAGTCGGGTGGCGAGCATACGCGATGCGGTCGAAAGTATATGTCTAACCGTTTTGGTCATTGATTGGTCGGGAGGCGGAAGAGAGGTTTTAAAGATTGGTTCGTGCGTATCGCTGAAGGTGGGTCAACGCCGTTAAAGCATTGCAAGAGCTTTTTTGATCGCGACATCGACTTTGAGCGTCGGGTCGGCGTCAAACAGCTTCTTGAGCACTTTCTGACTCTGGGAACGCGTGAATCCGAGCATGACCAAAGCGGCGAGGGCTTCGTCCATTGCTTCGGGTGTGCGACCCGGCCGAGCCAAAGATACTCCATCTAATAACGTATCATCACCCGGTTTTATTTTATCGCGCAAGTCGACAATTATACGTTCGGCCGTTTTTGCGCCTATACCTTTGACATTTTTCAAGGCGCCGACATCGCCGCCCGAAATGATACATTCGAGCTCGGCGGCTGAATATGAGGACAGAATGATGCGCGCAGTGGCCGCTCCGACTCCGGAAACACCGATAAGGGCGCGGAAAAGCGACCGCTCGCGTTCGTCGATGAAACCATACAGGACCCAGGCATCTTCGCGGATCGCTTCGTGAACAAGCAGACGGGTTGTGTCGCTGCCTTCGAGCGAAGCATAAGTATTCAACGAGATGTTCAGAAGATAGCCGACACCGTCGGCGGTCTCTATTGTGGCGGTTGCGGGAGTCAGTTCGGCGACCTTTCCGCGGATATATTCTATCATGGTTATTCTTTTTTCGAATTTGGGATATTCTATAAAAACACGAAAGGACACGCCCGATGAGCGGGAGCGTCCTTTTGTGTCGTTCGATAGTCAGTTGACCGATAGCAAGGCGCGTAATTAGTTTTTGACTACGCGACGCTCTTTGATACGAGCTTTTTTACCGGTCAGGCCACGCAGATAGTAAAGTTTTGCGCGACGCACTTTACCGTATTTGTTAACGGTGATCGAGTCGATGAACGGCGATTCGATCGGGAAGATACGTTCAACACCGATGTTGTCGCTCATTTTGCGAACGGTGAAACGCTTTTTGTTGCCTTCACCCGAGATGCGGATAACAACGCCGCGATACTGCTGGATACGTTCTTTGTTACCTTCTTTAATACGATAAGCGACGGTGATGGTGTCGCCGGGGCCGAACTCGGGATGTTTTTTGCCGCTTTCAAAAGCTTCTTCGGCAATCTTGATTAAATCCATTTTAGTTTGTTGACAATTAAAATGTTAGTACTGACGGAGCGTTCACGGGCTACCTTGTCCCGCCAGAGGCTACGCATTATCGGGCGCAAAGTTACGAAAAATCTTTTGATTAACCT
>CAYVXC010000192.1:0-3299 GCA_964454925.1 uncultured Bacteroides sp. | reverse complement strand
TCCGCCCCGACTTCCGCGGCCCTCACGATGCCGACGGCCGAAGCGCCCGAGACATCCATCGCCAGTTGTCTTAGTCCCTCTTTTTCAATCATTTCCTTCAAGAAGTCGGAAGACATATCCCTGATCTTTCAGCCACTCGATCGAACGCTCAAGCGACCCGAGAACGTTTTCACGCGCTTTCACCGAATCGTGAAACACTATCACCGACCCGGGCCGTGCATACCGCCTGACATTCCCGAACACATCGTCCGGACCGAGACGCGACGAGTAGTCACACGTCACCAGGTCATGAAATACGATTCTGTAACGCTTCGCTATGGCTTTATACTGCGCCCGGCGCATCAGTCCGTGCGGAGCCCTGAAAAGTCCCGATTTAACGACCGCGTCAGCAAGCGCTACGTCGCCCAGATAGTCTCCGGTCGGCGTCTTGATGCCCTGAAGATGGTGGAAGGTGTGGTTTCCGACCGAGTGACCGCGCGCCCTGATACCCGCGAACAGGTCGGGATAGCGGACGGCATTATCGGCCACCACAAAAAATGTCGCTTTCACGTCGTGACGTTCAAGGATTTCGAGCACCGCCGGCGTCACCTCCGGCACCGGGCCGTCATCAAAGGTCAGATAAACAGCCGGATGGCCCGACTCGTCATAAAGAGGTCCCCTCCACGTAGCGCGCGGATACAACGCACGATACAGTCGGGGGGGACGCTCAAGTAACATGATCAAAAATTCTTATATCTGAGAAAGAATCCTGATTTTCTTAGAATCCAAGCACTTTCGTCCAGGCGTTTTCATCAACGCCGGCCTTTTTCATATACTTGTTTGTGTTGGCCATCTGGTCGATGCCGCTCTCATTGAGGGTATAGACTATGTTGGCCGATTTCTGGAGCACTTCAAACATGTAATTGTCGATTTCGTCGCTCTCGGCCGCCTTTTCGATGTCGTCCATCGTGAATCCGGCCACAAAGACAAGTCTCAGTGCTTCGAAGTTGTCGTATGATTCGAAGGGAGCGCCGAGACGTACAAGAATCTCACTGCTCATTCGTTTTTCAGAATCGGCCGGGAGACTGAGCTGCTGGCGGAGAAGATCGATGTACGATGCTTCCGAGAGGGCCATCAGACCGCGGCGGATATTGGTCCGCTCGGCTCTCATGAGGTTCTGATACATCGCCGGGCTCGTAAGTCTCAGCGAGTTGGCGTATGCAAGCATCCGGGCGTTCGCGTCGAGGAACGAGTCGTTGAGCGCGGCGGCCTTGTCGAGATACTCCGTCTTGCCCGACAGAGCGGCGGCCTGGGTCCACAGCGATACGATCTGAGGCTCGATGCCGTCATAGGGACAAACCGACGCCGGCATGTGAGTATCCATGTAGTTCAACAGATTGACGGCCATGTCAAGATAATTCTTGGGAGCCGGTAGACCTTTTTCTTTCGAAACCTTGATAGCCTCGGGAGTAGCCTGCTTGCGATAGTCGTTCAGAAGGTCCTCGATGACGGCCATGATGGCGAGACGCGTCGAGGTGACCATGCGGCGCACGGTGTCGTCGAGATAGAGTTTCTTGCCCGTGTCGAGACCGCCGAAACGGAATTTGCCGATGATGTTGCAATATCCGAATGCTGCCAGAGGTGACAGATCCTTCTGATTGTTGAACGGGGTGACCATCTGGGCCATACCGGTCGCAAAGACATTGTTTCTGAATCCGCCGACATTTTCGGGGCCTACGGTTGTCGCGAAGTAGACGGGACGTTTGAATCCGTTGGTCGCGCTCGTGGCGATGATGTCGTAGGTCAGCATCTGGGTCAGACCGCCGCCCTGGAGATATTTCGACGGGGTCATGTCCCAATGGAGACCGAGTTCTTCGCTCCACGAATTCGAGGGCACTTCGCCGAAGGTTGCTATCATCGAGGCCGTGTCAAGCGGAGCGTAGACGGTGCCGGTTCCGACGGTCGGGAATACATATCGGTCACCGAATCTGAACGGACGGTCGGGATTGGCCGGGTCGTTGATGAGACCGAGTCGGCCGGCCTTGTAGGTAGCCGCGAGCGCGCTGTCTACCTGGACCGGTTTAACGGGTCCGTTCAATGTCAGATAGTCGTCAGGAGCGACCGTGAAGCCGAAGCGGTTGTAGGCCAGTGCTTCTTCGGGCATCATGTAACGGGCGCCGTCGGCGTCGTAAGAGTCCATGGCGACCTGGCGTGCATACCAGTCCTGGCTGAGATAGCTCAGGTTGATGACTTTCACATCGGTGCGGACGCCTTCGACTTCCTGGGCATACCAGAGCGGGAAGGTATCGTTGTCACCGTTGACAAATATGATCGCGTTGGGTGCGAGCGAGTTGAGATAGTTCATGCCGAAGTCGCGGGCGGCGTAACGGTTCGACCGGTCGTGGTCGTCCCAGGTCTGCGAAACCATCTGGAGCGGCACGAAGAGTCCGAACGCGGCGGCCACGCCGACAATCGCCCACTCGGCGCCTTTCGACATCTCGCTTTCTTTCTTTTTATCTTTTTTCTTTCCGAACAGTCCGAAGAGAGCCTTGAGCATCATGGCCAGGCCCGGCACACCGAGACCGATCCAGATTGCAAACGCATAGAACGAACCGGCGAACGCATAGTCACGCTCACGGGGCTGTCCCGGCGGCTGGTTCAGGTAGAGGACAATGGCGATACCGGTCATGAAGAACAGGAAGAACACGATCCAGAACTGTTCGACACCGCGTTTTTCGCCGCCGGCATGTTTCATCATCGCCTGCCAGAGTAGACCGATGAGACCCAACAGCAGCGGGAGCATATAGAACACGTTGTGACCCGGATTCCCTTCGCCAAATTCCTCAGGAAGCTGGGACTGATCGCCCAGGCGGGCATTGTCGAGGGCCGGAATACCCGACAGCCAGTTGCCGAGATGGGGTTCGCCGTTGCCGGGAATATCGTTCTGACGGCCGGCGAAGTTCCACATAAAGTAGCGCCAGTACATGTGGTTGAGCTGATAGCCCAGGAAATAAGCGAGGTTATATCCGAAGCCGGGCGACCACGCCACGGGCGAGTCTCCCATCGAGTAGTCACCGATTCTCACACGCCCTTCGAGATTGTGGCCTTCGCTGAAGTCCATGTAGCGGCGGATTTCGTCGAGGGTCGCATAACCGGCCTCGCCGATGCCGTAGATAGGTCCGCGGTTCACCCACCGGGCCTTGACTTCCTCGGGGGCATGGACTATGATCGGGTCTTCATACATCGACCAAGATTTGTAGTTGCGGACATGGTCGCTGCGGTCGCTGTACATGCGCGAGAACAGCATCGACATTCCGCCC
>CAYVXC010000191.1:0-3334 GCA_964454925.1 uncultured Bacteroides sp. | reverse complement strand
CCGTGGTCAGCATCGGTTCCCACAGCGCCGTGTAAACCTTCGGCTCCCGCACCTCAACAGTATTCAAACCGGAATTAGTGCTTTCATTATTAAGTATAGGACTTTCTGCTTCATCTTCAGCAACTTCTTTTCGAATCGCTTCTTTTGCAAGAGTCATGGGTGCATCGGATGCCGAAGAAACCATTACACCGGCCACCTTACCTTTCAAGGTAGTTTGAATGTTGGAACTCAAAACATCGGATCCGGTTTCAGCGAATGAGTCATACGATCTGTTGACACTACTAACAACGTCAAACAGATCTCGCCAGCGAGGGAGAATGACAAACGGTAAGGTAAATTGAGGCTTTATATATGAGTTAAAAGTCCGGGAAAATTTATTATAAATTGATCTTGAGGAATAGGTATCGAAATATGTTTTTAAATTCTTTTCAATGCGATTGAACCAAGGCAGAGACGGTTTTCCGAATTTTAAAAGTTTAGAATTAATCATATTAAGGAAAACAGCGGCTTTTACAGGCTTATCGTTCAGTCGCGTTACGAGCTGCCATGTTTCTTCTGACCCCGGAACAAGCTTATCACGGAATGACTCGCACAATAGTCTAAGCGTATCAGGAGCTTTTACATAATCCTTAATAGTGGTTAGGTAGATAGATTCTCTGGAACTACCAGAATAAAATGTTACGTCGACAGATGTATAGTCTTTCGGGAGCTTGTTAATCACGATTGGAATATTATGCCATCCTCGGTTTAGCTTGTAACACGTAAGATCCTTTAGTCCGATTTTTGACTCATCAGCCGATTTTCGGTAACTGACCCAGACATAAGTATCGTCATTTTTTACTCCGATAAGAGCTTCCGATTTGTTACCAATAAGATAATGAGAGTAAGAACCGTTTTCAGTTCCCTTATCAATAATTATAAAAGGGTTATTGGTAGGTACATAATCATCCTTAAGATCATATATCGAGAAATCAGAAACGCTGTTATCTGCTGATTTATCTGATAAGGAAAGTGTCAGACTATATTCACCCGGTGTAAGTTTTTTCAGCATAGACGGGGTGATGTTTACAGTCCCTGGTTTAGCGATACCCGTTATGGCCGTATTCCCGTCTTCTTTTTTGCGAATAGACCAGGAGGCTTGTTCAGGGCAGTCATAACCGTTAATCGCGAATTCGAAATTGAATCCCTTTGATTTGTTTATCAGACTCTGAGACATTCGGCAATCTATCGAGTTCGGATACTCCATGTTTACGTTGTAGCGTTCTTTAACAGAACGTCCGTTTGGCGCCATTGCGACCAATGAGAAGTTTACATTGAAATTGCGTGGGTCGGATTCAATATCTGACGAGTGAAGATATTCTTCGTTAATATCTTCTTTTTTAGCGTACTTATATATCCATTCCATCATGTTGCGCGAATAATAGCGAGGTACGGAAATAATGAAATTGCCGTCCTTGTCACTCGTTACGTCAACGGCTGACGGGTCAATATGAAAGACATTCTTAATTGCGTAGATATTATAGCTCGCGGTGCCTGAGATCGTCACGTCGCTGATACCAATACCGGCTTCATTGACAGTCCGACCTCTTAAAATAACCGAATCCATAGTTAATTCTGCCGAATAATTTATTATGGCTAAGTCATTAAGTTTGAATTCGGCAATCTTAAAGCTACGATTTAAAGAGTAATGATTTCCTATTAGGGTCTGGATTTGAGCATATCCTAATTCCGTATTATCCGGAATGATGAATTCGGCAGTTGTGCGCCCGAATTCATCGGAAGGATTGAAACTGAGTTCTATGAAGGAATTGTCATCATTTTTATTAGAACCCTTTGGCTTGGGAAGATAAATTTTGGCTACTAAAGCTTGATCCTTAACTGTTGTTTTCCCATTCGAAGCGTTCGCAATTATACAAACTTTCTCCCCCGGGCGATAGACTGAACGGTCAGTCGTAATATCCCATTTTAGAATGTTATCGTTGTCATTTTGCGCTCGATTGCCGCCTGTTCGGATACTCCTGTCATAAAAGAAAATATTACCTGTGTCTTTATCACGGAAGCCGATTTCATACCACTGTTTATAATCGGGCAATTTGATACACCCTTTTGCATCCGTCACTAAATCGGTGTTAGTTACCATGCTTGATTGTCGGATAACAGCCGGAGCCCCTGCAATGGGAGCGCCGGTAGCTATGTCGAGTACTTGAATCCATTGATTCCCATTCTCGGCCGTCAAACGCACGAATGTCCACGGTTCTACTTTTATGAGGGCCTTTAATTCGTGTTTTTCAGAAAAATCTTTTCCGGTTACTCTTAAGACATAATATCCCGGAGTAAGACTGACAGAATCCGTTTGAACAGACCCGAAAGGTGAATTCTCAAATTTTAAAATCCGCTCTGACATCGGATAACTTTTAAGAAGAGAGATGTCGGTGGATATGGATTTTTGGGCTTTATCCTCTGTTGTGAAAGAATATAAAGATAAAGTCAGTTCATCAATGTTGTAACCTGTAATTTTAACCTTTAATTTTTCTCCGAGCTGAGATTCATTTTTATATTCGGCTGTGAAGAATGGCGTATGAAGCAGCTCAATTCTCTGATCGACAGTTTTTTCAAGCCAAGAATCTTTGACGGCAGGCTTTACAGTTTCAAGGAATTCAAGTTCTTCTCTTACCTTCTTGTCGGTCAGCAAAGAACGTTCAGCCATACCTTTAATAAACAAGTATAGAGCATAATCATTCGCTCGTATATTAAGGCGATCCAAAAAATATTGATATTTTGAAGTAGCTTTTGATTGATTTTTATATTCTTGGGTCAAGGAATAGGCAACCGGAGAATCTTTATCCACACTATTCAGTACCTCATCAAGCAATTTAGGATTGATTTGTACGGTGTACCACGCTACGAAGTCTCGGACGGTTGGGAGTATCGACAGGCCGATTTTGTTCCAGTCCATTGAGTTCCGGAACTCGGTCAGTGGAGTGGGAGGCGCGATCGCCATAGCCTCTTTCAGCATTGACGTGATGATCGAGTCGAGCGCGATCCGTTGCTCATCGAACGTTCCTTGATTGTCCATATAGTTATTGACGATCGACCTGTTCCAACGGATATTGCGTCCGATTTCGGCGCCCATCAGTTTTAGAAGCGCCTTGACAGCCGGGTCGGAGTCACTATTGGCGAGTGAGTCCAAACGCTTGATCGACTTGGCCAATGACCCATAGTCGACCAACCGCTCGGCGTTCCAGAGTTCCAAAGCGCCGAGGACACGTTCATCGGCCAAGCGTGATTTGATCAGCTCGGTTGCGGTCTTGATGACATCCTGAGGATAGGCGAA
>CAYVXC010000190.1:0-3392 GCA_964454925.1 uncultured Bacteroides sp. | reverse complement strand
CGCGGAGTTTTCCGTTAATTATGGTGCAAAGACATCGTTTCTTTGCTTTTTCCAATCAATTAACGGGATTATCCGATGTTTCCAATGATACAAATGCCAACCTTTATCTCTAAAATATTTATTGCAGTCTTTTCTGCGCTCCTTTTCACTCTAACATCGTGTATCGAAGACGGCGTGACAACGTCGCCCTCGGACCGGCTTTATTTTTCGACCGATACGCTCAAGATGGGTACGATCATAACCGAGAACGTTTCGACCACCCACCGGTTCACCGTCCGCAATCCCCATTCCAAGGGCATAGTCATCAGCAATATCGCCATCTCCGGCGCCAACGCCGACTACTTCCGGCTCAACGTCGACGGCTTTCCGGGACGCGAATTCAGCGACGTCGAAATCCGCGCCAACGATTCGATCTACGTCCTCGTCTCATGCACTCTCCCGGCCAACGACTCCGATCTGCCCGTCGACCTGACGGCATCGATCGATTTTAAATCGAACGGAAACGTCTCGTCGGTCATCGTCAGTGCGACCGGACGCGACGTCGTCCGCCTTCACGGCCACATAGTCGAAACCGACACCCGCTTCAGCCCCAACCGGCCCTATCAGGTATTCGATTCGCTCGTTGTGGCCGAGGGAGCGACCCTGACCCTTCCCGCCGGTGTCGAGCTGATGTTCCACGACAAGGCGCGTATGGTAGTCCGCGGCTCCCTGAGGTCCGAAGGCTCGGTCGAGGCTCCCGTCGAGCTCCGCGGCGACCGGACCGGAAATGTCATCACCGACGTCACGTTCGACCTCATGTCGCGACAGTGGGACGGCCTTTCGTTCACCTCTACCTCGCACGATAACCTCCTTTCCCACACCGTCATACGCAACACCGTCTACCCGACCACGGTCGACCACACCGACCTGACCGTCATCAACTCGCGCCTCCGGAACTCGGGCACAACCGTCCTCGATGTCTATGGCGGAAACGTAACCGCTGTCGGCTCCGAGTTTGCTGAAGCCGCCGACGGTATCGTCTGGCTCGACGGCGGATCCCATTCGTTCAACCAGTGTACATTTGCCAACTACTATCTCTTCAGCGCTATCGGTGGCCCCGCCATCGGCCTTAACCACATCAACGAGGCGACCGATAACGGAAGCGGCGAACCCTATGCCTCCGTTGAAATCTCAAACTCGATTCTCTATGGCCTCGGCGCCGACATCAGCCACGGCAACCTCGACGGGACCTCGGTCTACCTCCGCAACTGCCTCCTGAAAAGCAACGGCAGCGACGACTACAACTTCATCAACTGTATCTGGGGCGAAGATCCGCTCTACTACACCGTCCGCAACGACTATGTCTTCGACTACCGCCTCAAATCCGAATCGCCGGCAATCGGAGCGGCCGACGCCACCCTCAACACCCACCCCGCCGCGGCCGTCGATGCCTACGGAAACCGCCGCAACACTCCCCCCGACCTCGGGGCCTACACCTTCATTCCGCCCGACGAATAAGCGCCCCCCCCAGCGAACAACGGCTTGGGCCGGTTTGTTTTAGTTGAAAACACATTATCATAATGGCACCCGTTTCAACTAAAACTTCCCCCTCGCCCGACCTCTCGCCGGCTCCCCGTCACTATGGTCTGTTCGTGACCTTCATCGCCATCATCGGCGCCTTCTCATCGCTCGTCAACGACATGTATCTCCCGACGATTCCCTCGATGATGAAGGAGTTCCACACCACCCCCTCCATGACCCAGATGGGCATTTCGATGGCCATGGCCGGCATGGGCCTCGGCTCGGTCGTCTGGGGCTCGGCCAGCGACCGCTACGGACGCAAACCGATTCTGCTCGTCTCCCTCGTCCTGTTCGTGCTTTCGACCGTGCTTTCGCTGTTCTCGACAAGCATCGTCTTCTTCATCATCTGCCGCTTGTTCCAGGGCATAGGTGCCGGTGGCGCCATGGTCCTCTCTACGTCGATTCCCGCCGATGTCTACATGGGCCGCCAGCTCGCCAAGCTGATGGCCATCGTCGGCGCCATCAACGGTGTCGCCCCGGCCCTCGGGCCTGTCGTCGGCGGCTTCATGGCCGACTGGGTCGGCTGGCGCGGCATCTTTGTCCTCCTCCTCGTCATCGGAATCGTCATGACCTTCTGGACGACGCGCTATAGCGAAACCCTCCCCCCTCAGCGGCGCCTCAAGGTACAGAGCTTCGCCGACTACCTCGGCGCCTACCGCGCCCTGTTCGCCAACCGCCGGTTCATGATCTACGTCACTATCAAGGCCGTCGCCATCGGACTCCTTTACGCCTATATCTCGTCGGCGCCGTTCATCATCCAGAGCCATTACGGATTCAACGCCCTCGCCTTCGGTCTCATCTTCGGCGGCAACGCCCTGGCTATGAGCATCGGGTCTACCCTCGCCGTCCGTTTCAAAGTCATGAAACAGGCGATGGTTGTCGGATGCGTCGGAATGTTCGTTTTTGCGGTCGCCGAAGCCTTCGTCATGTGGAACGAATCAACCTTCATCCTCTATGAAATATTCGCCATTCCGATGCTCATGTTCTCAGGCATGATCTTCTCGAGCGCCAACACCCTTTCTATGGAAGTCGGTCACCGCGATGCCGGGACAGCCTCCGCGATCCTCAGCGTCGTCAAATACGCCTTTGCGGCCATCGTCTCGCCGCTCGTCGGCCTCGGCAACATGTTCCACTCGGCCGCTATCGCCTTCGTCGCCATCACGACCGTCGCCCTCGTCCTCGCCTGGTTTGCCTCGCGTCTCTCCTCGCTCGCCGACATGACGCGCACCGACTGACGGCTCGCGCCCACGACAAGACAGCGGGCACTATCGCTCTGATAGTGCCCGCTGTCCGTGTGTATGATTCGGGAATCGTTATTTCTCGAACTTCTTGACGATGACGGTGGCGTTGTGGCCGCCGAAACCAAATGCATTCGAAAGCGCGGCGCGCACGGTGCGCTTCTGTGCGCGGTCAAACGTGAAGTTCAGATTGTAGTCGATGTTTTCGTCTTCATCGCCCGGCTCGTGGTTGATCGTCGGCGGAACGATGTCTTCCTCGACGGCCTTGATCGAGAACATGGCCTCCAGAGCGGCGGTCGCGCCGAGGAGGTGACCCGTCATCGACTTGGTCGACGAAATGTTGAGTTTGTAGGCGTGTTCGCCGAAAACTTCCTTGATAGCCTTCACTTCACCGATGTCACCGACCGGAGTCGATGTGCCGTGAACGTTGATATAGTCGATATCCTCGGGCTTCATTTCCGCATCCTTCAGAGCCTCGCTCATGGCGAGAATAGCGCCCAGGCCGTCGGGATGGGTAGCGGTCAGGTGGTAGGCATCGGCCGAAAGACCGCCGCCGGCAATCTCACAATAGATCTTTGCGCCGCGGGCCAGAGC
>CAYVXC010000189.1:0-3432 GCA_964454925.1 uncultured Bacteroides sp. | reverse complement strand
ACAGTGGGTGATTTATGCCATACTGATATTGGTGCCTGCTATCAATCTGAGCAGCTTCGAATTCATTAACAAACGCGGTTATAAAACTACTATTCCCGGTCTTAGCGACAAATTCAATCCCGAATACTGGAACTATGCTAAACTCATTTCCGGTGTCTTGAGATATGGTATGCCTATCGACCAGGTTCTCAAACTTGTCGGAGGTCTCGAACTCGACAGCCAGTCTATCAATACCTGGAAAATGGGTGTTGAACGCGCCTTGAAAAAATATCTTCCCAACGGCACCAAAGCCAGCGGACAACGGTGTCCCAACTGCGGAAACGAAACTCTGATCTATCAGGAAGGTTGCTTGATCTGCACCTCGTGCGGCACTTCCAAATGTGGATGATTAAACTATGCGTATCGGCTTTGACGGCAAACGGGCTGTAAGGAATTCAACCGGGCTCGGAAACTACAGCCGCCTCGTCATAAATACCCTTGCCAAATATCGACCCGAGAACGAATATTTCATATATTCGCCCTCGGGCGATTCTGAACACAGACTTGACCTTCGTCCCGGGATCAGTCTTTCCCTACCCGAAACTTCTTTCGGACGTCGCTTCGGTTCTTTATGGCGTACCGGAGTCGCCGGTGGGATCTCACGCCAGTTGCATAATGATCAGATAATGCTTTATCATGGACTCAGTAATGAACTGCCGCTTAATATCAATCGGTACCATATTCCTTCAGTCGTTACGGTACATGATTTGATTTATTTGCGCCGTCCTGAGATGTACAAGCCCATCGACCGCGTCTTGTACAACTACAAATATGGGAAGTCTGCAAGAAATGCGACCAGAGTAATAGCGATCAGCGAGTGTACGCGCCGCGATTTGGTGGAGCTTCAGGGTGTCGATGAGAATAAAATTGACGTTATCTATCAAGGTTGTGATCCTATTTTCCGGAGAGAAATTTCACCGGAGGAAATTGCGGAAGTCAAAGGTAAATATAATCTCGACAAACCCTATATAGTTGGAGTTGGCACAATCGAGAGACGAAAGAATCAGTTGCTTACAGTCCAAGCTCTCGCCGGAATGAAGAATAACGATGTCGACCTCGTTTTAATAGGACGTCAGACTCCGTATGCCGACGAAATCAGATCTGAAGCAACCCGACTCGGCCTAACGGACCGAATCAGATTCATCTCAGGTGCGGAATTTTGTGATTTTCCGGCGCTCTATGCCGGTGCAATTGCATCGAGCTATCCTTCGCGATATGAAGGCTATGGACTGCCGGTCGTAGAATCCCTCGCTGTAGGAACCCCGACTGTAGTTGCCTCGGGGTCTTGTCTCGAAGAAGCAGGAGGATCAAAGACTCCGGTTGTCAGTCCCGACGATGCTGAAGGCTTGGCCTATTATCTGGATAGACTTATATCGGATTCAGCATACAGACAAGAAATCGTTGAAGCCGGTAAAAAACATGCCCTTTCATTTGATGACAAAAGCTTTGCGGATGCGATTTTTGACACATACCACAAAGCTGTCATGAACATGTAAAATCTGAATAAGCTCAGTCCGAACTGTCCATCTCGGTCGCCTGTCTCATCTCGGAATACTCGTTCCATTCCGGATCATTTTCTGCATAAATCCGGAGCGGCACGAGGGGCAGATCAGCCAAAGCTTCGTTTAACTTTTTCTGAAATATATTGGTACTCAGGGTATAAAACACCCAGTCTCGCTGATTATCGCCTGTATAAATTCCTGTCATAACCGCCACCGGATCCTTTTCAAAAGTCATTGCGAGACGATCCGTTATATCGGCTATGAGTTTTTCGTCATCTTTTGAAGGCATTCCCCCCGGTGTTTCCGTGTAAGGAAGAGTGATTTCAACCCTGATAGAAAATTTAGGGTTCTTACGGAATTTATCGACATCGCGTCTACCGGTGACGATAATTGTATTGTTTGACGTTTCGCTTTCTGTCGGACACGACCACCAGTCGCCCTTATAATCGCTGATCGTTCTTGGTTTCTCGTTTTTGGGAACGGAAGTATTTGATTCTTTCATGATAATATTGTAAAAACGGTGACCGGGTATAAGCCGGGTTATGTGCCACTCTTAGGCTGGAGGACCAGCGTTCGAGTGCGCCCGTCATTTATCTGGACCAGGAGTCTCCTCCAATGGCTCGAGCAGTCTACCCTCCGGCAATCGGACGAGCAGCCCTATAGCGCCGGTATACTTGACCTTGCAACCTCCAAGGTGTGCGGCACGACCGGTTACCCGGCCGCCCGGTGGTCTCTTACACCACCTTTTCACCCTTACCCATTCACCTCAAACAAGGCGGTTATTTTCTGTCACACTACTCTGGGACTACATAATAGTCCCGCCGGGCGTTACCCGGTGGAGCGCTCTGTGTTGCCCGGACTTTCCTCGTGTCGCTCTCGAAGTCGACACGCGACGAGCCCCCGGCCACCGTTATTTCTTTAATTAAAGTTTATGACTAAACGTAGCCTTTGATGATACCGCGCTGGCTGTTGAGAACGAAATCAACAATTTCATCGCGTTCCGGAGTCGGGGTGAACTCGGCCTGGATGTATGCCACGGCATCAGTGACATTCATACCCGAAAGATACAGACACCGGTATATATCCTGAATTTCCGTGATCACTTCGTTAGAGAAATTCCGCCGTCTGAGACCGATAGTATTGATACCTGTATAGCTGATTGGTTCGCGGGCAGCCTTGACAAAAGGCGGGATGTCTTTATTGATCAGGGCTCCACCCTGAATCATTATATGGGCTCCCAGATGACAGAACTGATGAACGAGCGCGCCCCCGCCAATGATCGCATAGTCGTCGACAATGACTTCGCCTGCAAGCTGAACCGCATTCGACATGATGACGTGGTTCTTGACATGGCAGTCGTGGGCTACATGGCTGTAGGCCATGATGAGACAGTTGTCTCCTACTATCGTTTTTCCTTTTGAGACCGTTCCGCGGTGAATCGTGACACATTCACGAAGCACGGTGTTGTCACCGATAATAGCGACGGTGTCCTCTCCGTGAAATTTCAGGTCCTGAGGTATAGCGCTAATGACTGCTCCGGGGAAAATAGTAACATTTTTCCCAATTCGTGCTCCCGGAAAAATCGTCACACCCGACATAATCTTGGATCCTTCACCAATTTCCACATTTTCGTGGATGGTTACAAAAGGTCCTATCTCGACGTTAGGAGCAATTTTGGCATCCGGGTGAATGACCGACAGAGCGCTATAATCGTTTTTATTAGTCATATAACTAAAATATTGACGTTTCGCGAAAAGACTGTTTTTGCGGTTTCCGAGTCTTTATTTGTTCTTAATAATCTGAGCCATGAACTCACATTCGCAGACGAGTTTCTCTCCTACAAAAGCACGTCCTTTCATCATTGCACAATCGCGGCGCAGTTCCGTCATAA
>CAYVXC010000188.1:0-3529 GCA_964454925.1 uncultured Bacteroides sp. | reverse complement strand
CGAAGGGGAGTTTCGCCGCTGTGCGCAATTCGACGCTAGCGTCGAATTTGGCAGTCGCTCCCCGATTCATGGGCCATCGACCAGATTTCCCGATCATGCCCATCAGCCGCCTCGACGAGCGCCCGACGCGTACTTGCACGATCCAGGACATTACATGTGATTCCGACGGAAAAATCAACAACTTCATAACGGCCGGCGACACGTCTTCGTCGCTACCGGTCCACCCGATCAAGATCGGCGAGAAATACTATCTCGGCGTCTTCCTCGTTGGGGCCTATCAGGAAATCCTCGGAGACATGCACAATCTTTTCGGCGACACGAATGCGGTCCATATCAGTGTCTACAAAGACCACTACGAAATCGACCAGACCATCGACGGCGAGACCGTGGCCGATGTGCTCGACTACGTCCAGTACTCGCCTAAGAAGCTGGTCCGCAACGTCGAAGGTTGGGTGACCGCATCGATGAAAGCAGGCAAGATCACACCCGAAGAAGGCCGAAATTTCATCTCAACCTACCGCTCGGGGCTTTATGGCTACACCTACCTCGAAAAAGACTGATCCCGCGCCCGGCGACGGTGTCCGTCGATTCATGATGACGCTCGCCTATGACGGCACGAATTTCAACGGCTGGCAGATTCAACCCGGCGATCCTTCGGTTCAGGAACAGATTCAGAAAGCCCTGGCTATCGCCCTGCGCCGGCCGGTATCGATAACCGGAGCCGGCCGGACCGACACCGGAGTACACGCCCGGACGATGATGGCCCATTTCGACACCGACCATCCCGAGCCCGATAGCGCGGCTGTCCTCAAGACTCTCAACGCCATCCTCCGCCCCGACATCACGATTCATTCGATTGCCGAGGTAACACCCGACGCCCATGCGCGTTTCGACGCCGAATGGCGGACATACCGCTACTTCATCAACACGGTTCCCGACCCGTTCCGCCAGAGCCATTCGCTTTATGTCCCGCGCCCGCTCGACTTCGAGGCCATGAATCGCGAAGCGGCCGATCTCCTCGGCACCCGCGATTTTACCTCGTTCTCGAAACTCCATACCGACACGAAGACCAACGTGTGCACCGTCACCCATGTCGCCTGGCATCAAACCGCCCCGGGTCAATGGTATTTCGAAATTACGGCAAATCGTTTTCTCCGGAATATGGTACGCGCGATCGTCGGGACCTTGCTCCACGTCGGCTCTCATCCAACCCAGCCGGGCCACATAAATCGCGTGCTCACAGCCCTCGACCGTGGAGCCGCCGGATCGTCGGCTCCCGCGAAAGGCCTCTATCTCTGGGACATCACCTATCCCTACCCCGTCTCCCGGTCTCCTCTCCCCGACCACATCTGATCTCACACTCCATCACACCTATGCCACGTCGCCGAAATACACGTCGAAACCGAACGAACCCCGCAACAATAATCGCCGTTCTCGCCCTCTTCATCCTTGTCGGTCTGATTGCCCATGCAACCTGCGAGCGCTTCAAGAGCAACCATCACGGACAGTTAGCCGATTCCGAACTCGGTCCGTTTACCGCCGTCGTCACTCCCGACGGCCACAACGGGGAAACTCTCGACTATGGGTTCTTCACCGTGGATTTCAATCCCGAGCATCATCAGCCGAACTATGCGGTCTGGGTGCTCACCCGCGACATGGTTGAAAACGCCGACAACCCCCGAAAGAACAATTTCCGTCCCGACCCCGATGTCGAAGGATCGGCGACCCCGGCAGACTACCGCAACAGCGGATATGACCGCGGCCACATCGTTCCGGCCGGCGACATGAAACACGACCCGGACGCAATGGACCGCACGTTTTTTATGACCAACATCAGTCCCCAGGCCGGACAATTAAACTCGGGCCCGTGGAAAAAGCTCGAAGACAACTGCCGGGCATGGGCCGTCCGCGACAGTGCCCTCGTAATCGTTGCCGGGCCGATCCTGACCGACCGCATGAACCGCCACATCGGCCGGACCGGTGTCAGCGTACCGTCCCGCTACTTTAAAGTCATTCTGGCGCCATACGCCAACCCTCCGCGCGGCATCGGCTTCATCATGAACAACGGCGACAATCCGGGCGGAGTCCAGGCAACCGCCATGACCATTCGTCAGGTCGAGGAAATCACCGGCTATGACTTCTTCTCGGCCCTTCCCGACGACATCGAAAACGACCTCGAAACCCAATCCCGCTACTCGACATGGCAACACACCCGCTAACCCACCCCATCAACCACAACGACACGATTGCGGCCGTCTCGACTGCGCCGGGAACCGGCGGAATTGCCGTGATACGCGTCAGCGGTCCCGAAGCTATAGAAACCGTCTCCCGGATCTGGCGCGGAAAGGAGCTCGGAACGGCCGGGACCCATACGGCCCACCTCGGTACGGTTCTCGACACCGAAGGCCGGACACTCGACCAGGCCGTAGCAACCATAATGCGCGGACCTCGGTCCTATACCGGCCAGGACACCGTTGAACTCTCGGTCCACGGATCGCCCTACATCCAACGCGAGCTGCTCGACTCGCTGATTCAAGCCGGTGCCAGGCTTGCCCAACCCGGCGAATACACCCGGCGTGCCTATGCAGCCGGCAACCTTGACCTGGCCCAGGCCGAAGCTGTAGCCGATACGATTGCGGCCAATTCGCGTGCTGCTCACCGTCTGGCCATCAACCAGATGCGCGGACATTTTTCCGACCATCTTGCCGACCTCCGCCGTCAGCTCGTCGACCTCGCGAGCCTTCTTGAACTCGAGCTCGACTTCTCGGAAGAAGACGTCGAATTTGCCGACCGCATCCGCCTTCTTGACCTCGCCGAAACCCTGCGGGATAAAATCACCCGTCTCCACCGGACATTCCGCCAGGGAAATGCCATCAAAAACGGCATTCCAGTGGCCATCATCGGACCGACCAATGCCGGTAAATCGTCGCTGCTCAACACCCTCGTCGGCGAAGAACGCGCCATTGTCAGCGACATCCACGGGACGACCCGCGACACGATTGAAGAACTCATCACTATCGGCAACTACCAATACCGGTTGATCGATACAGCCGGCCTCCGCGACACCGACGACCCCATCGAAAAAGCCGGCATCGAACGATCCCACCGCGCGAGGTCCTCGGCCGAAATAACCCTGTTGCTCGTCGATGCCACCAATCCCGGCGCCCTCGCCGACATCCCCCCGAGCGACAACGATTCGACCATCATCATAATCAACAAAACCGACATCACAGCCGACATTGAACCTATTCGTTCGCACGTATCGCGTCTTGGATATACCCATATCCTTCCACTCTCGGCCCTCACCGGCGACGGCATTGACGAACTGATCGCGACCCTCGACCGGCTGACCGAAGAACGCGTGGTCACCGACGGCAACCCCGACCTTCTCGTCACCAACGCCCGCCACGCCCAAGCCCTCGCCGACGCCCTCGAGCCCATTGACCGCGTCATCTACGGCCTCCGCAACAACATCCCCGGCGACCTCATCGCCCAGGACCTCCGCGAAACCATCCACGCCCTCGCCACC
>CAYVXC010000187.1:0-3558 GCA_964454925.1 uncultured Bacteroides sp. | reverse complement strand
GATTGGTTAATATTCAAACGTGAAGTCATCGACAACGAGTGTCGCACCGTGGTAGTAAGCTTCATAACGACTCAAGAAGAGATCGACTTCAAATGCGCCATGTTCTGCCTCGGGGTCACCCTTTTCTCCACTTGCGGATGATTCAATACGTATCCTCAGATGAGTCGCTTTAGGTGAATTTTTGCTGTGATATCTTATAGGACATCTAAACTCTTTGTATTCATCGCTTATCGGAAGATTACATGATCCGGCAGCGATTTCTTTTGTCCCATTGTATAGTTTTATCCAGATCCTACCATAGTCGTGATTATCTTTACTGCAAGGCAATAGATAATACCATCCTTTAAGAGCGGTCGGACGAGAGGTAAAACTTACACCTTCAACGTATGTCTCCTCATGATCGTTGTAGGTATAGCTGCTTCCAAGAAGCATACGACCTACCGAATAGTGCATGTCTTCTAAGTTAGGGCTGTTGTGGTTGTAGTATACATCTGTACCACCACTGGTAAGCGATTTTGATGGAACAGAGCCTCCATCAGACCAAGCAACATTACGGATGGCCATGGCATTTGCTCCTCTATGAACACTAAAACCTTTAAATGAAGCCGGTGTGTCGGTTCCGCCTCCGGTTCCTATGACTCTGATGTTGGGGACTGTAGCAGTCCAAGAAAGTGTGGTATTGAAAACCGCCGGTTGAGCAAACCAAGTATTTGTTGTAACATCTGGCCCTGGCCCATTCATCGTTTTAGGATTTACTGAAATCCATCCAGTTGGTTCTTTTATAGAGAAAGTATTGGTAGTCTGGTAATAAATACCTGCTGAAATAGCCCATTCTCCACTTTGGTTACGTTTATTGGCTTTGAAGGTTTCGTGGAGATCTTCGAAGTCGCCGTTGGGAACACCAAGCTCTGTCTCGGTTGTAAATGAGACGGGGGTCGATGCGATGGCTTCACTGCCGAAACCGACTTTTACTTTATAGTTAGTCCCGGAAGCGAGGTTGACAAGGGTCGCAATAGTGCCTTCGGGGGTTGAATGTTCGGCTTCAGTGTAGTGGATGCCGTTATCGGTCGAGACATAGAAAGTCGCCCCGTTGGCGAGCAATTCGGGATCGACCTCGGTCGACGAAATGACGACATTGGCTTTTTTAGCCCAGACATCGTTTTCAGGAACTGAAACGGTGAATTCCGGAATACCGTTGCGGGTGGCTGTTACCTCGTTGGAATACTTGGTCTTGTTGACATGGTAAGTTGCGTGGGCTCTGACGTTGAGTTTACCTGTTGAAGCCGGAATCGCGAGTTTGACATGATACTTGTCGCCAGTCTTTTGGACATCGGTTATTTCAACGGGGCTCCAAGTGCCGTGGTCGTTATCCTTGATTTCGAAAGTGACTTTCTTCTCGAGGTCATCACCGTTATATTCAGCGTCGACTTCGAGTTCGGTAGCCGCAACTTTCAGCGGTTTAGCATCTGTTATATTCAAAACGAGAGGCAGCATCTTCATCGTGAATGTAAAAGGTTCTTCATGAGACAGACCTCTGACATCGTAGGCTTTGACAGTAAACGTGGCCGTATGGTAGTCTTCCTTGTCGTTTGATTCGTCGTTCAGATTGACGAACAGATGGGGGGCAACGTCGGTGAAGTCGAGGGCAGCCAGTTTGGCTTTCTTGCCGAAGAGGCCTCTGACATCGAATCCCAAGGCCGCTAATGAATTTTGCATAGCTTCGTCAACGTCTTTCCCGAGTTCCATAACCGGATTCCATCCTTTTTCTGCCAACGGTACAGAGTTAGTTTCAAGTCGGACGAAATCAACACCACCTTTGGCTATGACTGTCAGGTCGATACGTGCGGGCGCGTCACCGTCGATATAGGTGTACAGGCCACCGTTTTCGATGTTGCTGCCTTCAATAGTCGGGGCTGCGGCATTGAAAAGTTCATCACTCAGGTCAATCTTGACTTCTTTTTTATTAAGATTCTGGTCGAAAGAAACCTGAATGCTTGATCCTCCGGCTTCGTTTTCAAGATCGACTTTGATATGATAGTGATAGCGGGGTTTTGCCGTGAAATCGTTAATGCGTAGAGTCGCATTCTTTCCGCTCTGATTCGTAAAACTCAGGTCGAGGCTGACCGTGCCGGGTTTGACATAGACGGGGTCGGTCTGTTCCATGCCATAGTTGATGGTTTTGCCGGTGCTTGTATGGAGTTCGGCGTTCCATGTCGACATGTAGTCTTTGAACTGGTCGGAATATTCGACCGAGATCATGGAGTTGATCATTGTCGCCGTCAGTGTGACATCGGTCGACTGATTCTCAATGACGGTGAAAGTTGTCGATCCATAATAGGCGGGAAGGTCGATGCCTTCCTCTTCGGGATCGCCGTAATAGGCTTCAAGGGTGTAATCGCCGATTGAGAATTCTTCGGTAGGGTCGAAATATTCGACCGATTCCCATGTTTTGCTGAAAGAACCGTCAGCACTGGTCAGTTTGAGAGCCAGATCGCGGGTCGCCAGGTGAATGGCTCGCCCTTCGGCCTGGGGCTTGCTGGTGATTACCGCTGTACTCAGCTCAACCTGGGGAGAAATGCCGCCTTTTTTGTCGGAGAAACGGCGTCCGGCGCTTTCGTCGTGGCACGACGAGAGACTAAGGCCGAATCCGACCGACAGCACGATACCCCAAATGGTGTTCTTTTGTAACATAAGTGTTAGGGTTAAATGATTGGTCTCGTTTGGATTAGTTAATGTAGATGAGGTGATCGGGGAGAGATGTCGCGAAAACATACTTCCACTTCATGCTACAAAATTAATAAAAAAATGTAAAATGATTGGGTCTCAGTGCAAAAAATTACCCGCGCGACCAAAAAAATGTCCGAAATGGCAAGCCTCTTTGGCCCGGTGTTTGTTGTAAAGGAAATATAATTAACATTTAACACATAAATCAGTATGATTATAGCTTCACAGAAACGCAAGGAAAATATCGCCGAATATCTGCTATATATGTGGCAGATTGAAGATATTATCCGCGCCAATGATCTCGATATCGAGAAGATTAAGAAAAACGTTATCGACAAGTATGATCTTTCGGACGCGCAGCGACGCGAGATGACCGAATGGTATGAATCGCTGATCGACATGATGCGTCGCGAGGGTGTTCAGGAACGCGGTCACCTCCAGATCAACAAGAATGTTCTGGGTGATCTTGTCCGTCTGCATCAGGCTTTGTTGAAGGATCCGAAGTTTGCCGACTACACCGCCCGGTTCTACAAGACACTTCCTTTTATAGTCGAACTTCGTTCGAAAGCGGGCGAGGACAAGGCCGGAGAGATAGAGACGTGTTTCAACGCTCTTTATGGAATGTTGATGCTCAGGCTCCGGGGCAAAGAGATTACGCCCGAGACGGCCAACGCGATCAAAGAGATTTCAGCCTTCATAGCCGAACTTGCACGCGACTATCATCTTGACGAAGCCGACAAGCTCTTCAAGAACGAAGACGCCTGACGGCATTTTCATCCAGATTTTTCAAGGGGGTGTTGCAGAACTGCCTGTCAGCTTGATTTTCGGACATTC
>CAYVXC010000186.1:0-3571 GCA_964454925.1 uncultured Bacteroides sp. | reverse complement strand
TAAGAGGCGTATTTGTAAATATGTTGCAAATATAGCGATTTAATTTAAATAAACCCCTATCCAAGCAGTTTTTTTGCTTTACACAACTTCGCAAATTATGGCAGCTCACTCCTCTACATTTGACCTACAAGGTGAATGAAATCATACCCATTTGGGTATTGCACGCATACGGGCGATTTGATAACTTTGCAAGCGTAAAACCATGCGACAAAAAGAGTCGTGAGAATGCAAGTTAATACTTTAGTAATTACGTTTGTAAAATATTTTGCTTACCTTTGTGAAAAATAACCCTAACTCCATATTGTTATGAAAATAAACCTTTCATTTATCGGTCGGCTGTTTATTGTCGGAACAGCTATGCTGGTTGCCCGGACAGCGTCGGCCTACACCCACACCTTTGACAGTGTTCCCGGGGACCCGATGCACTCGCTCATCTATACCCTCCCCAACGGTCTCAAGGTCTTCATGAGCGTCAACCGCGACCAACCCCGAATCCAGACCAATATTGCAGTCCGTGTCGGCGGTAAGAACGACCCGGCTGAAACGACCGGTCTCGCCCACTACTTCGAACACCTCATGTTCAAAGGAACTCCCAACTTCGGCACCCGCGACTATGCCGCCGAAAAACCTCTCCTCGATCAGATCGAAAACCTCTTCGAACAATATCGCACACTAACCGATTCAACCGAAAGAGCAAACCTCTATCACGTCATCGACTCAGTCAGCTACCAGGCATCGCTGATTGCCATCCCTAACGAATATGACAAACTGATGGCCGGAATCGGCGCCAAAGGTACGAACGCCTACACGAGTTACGATGCGACCTGCTATGTCGAGGACATCCCCTCGAACCGAATCGAGGAATGGGCCATCGTCCAGGCCGACCGTTTCAAGAACCCTGTTCTCCGCGGCTTCCACACCGAGCTCGAAACCATCTACGAGGAAAAGAACATGGACCTGACCCGCGACAACTCCAAGGCCTTCGACGCCATCTTCGCCGAACTTTTCCCCAGCCATCCCTACGGCCGCCAGACAATCCTCGGCACCCAGCAGCACCTAAAGAATCCGTCGATCAAGAACGTCCGCCTCTATCACGACAAATGGTACGTCCCCAACAACATGGCCATCTGCCTGGCCGGTGACTTCGATCCCGACGAAATGGTCACCATCATCGAGAAATATTTCGGCGACATGAAACCCAACGCCAACCTCGAATATCTCGAAATCGTCCCCGAAAAACCCATCACCGAACCGATCGTCCGCGAGGTCCGCGGTCTCGACGCTGAATTCGAGATGATCGCCTGGCATTTGCCGGCGTCCAAGGATCCCGACATGACCGCCCTGGAGGTTCTGAACCGAATTCTCTACAACGGCAAAACCGGTTTGATCGATAAGAACATCAATCTGCCCCAGAAAGCTCTCGGCGCCTCCTCGTTCATCTATAACCTCGCCGATCAGAGCGCGATGATTCTCTATGGACGCCCTGGTCAAGGCCAGACCCTCGAAGATGTCAGGTCTCTGCTTCTTGACCAGATCAACGCTCTCCGCGAAGGGAAGTTTGACCAGGCACTTATCGACGCTATCAAAACCAATATGAAACTGTCGCTCCAGCAAGGGCTTGAGTCGAACGAATTCCGAGTCGACAACTTTGTCGAAGCGTTCACCAACGGTCAGTCATGGGCCGAATCGGTCGCCACGATCAAGGAACTCGAAAACATCACCAAGGACGATATCGTCCGGGTTGCCAACAAATACTTTGGCGACAACAACTATGTGGCCATCAACAAAGTTACCGGCGAAGACACCTCGATCCAGAAAATAGGTAAAGCTCAGCTGACCCCCATCGCCACAAACCGCGAATATTCGAGCAAATTCCTTAACGATGTCCTGTCCCGCCCGGTCAAACCTATCGAACCGGTCTTCGTCAACTATGAAACCGATCTGACCCGCACCACCGCCAAGAACGGCGAGGTCGAAGTCCTCTACACCCACAACTCGACCAACGATCTGTTCACTCTCATTTATATCTATGACTATGGCTACGCCGCCGATCCCCGTCTTTCGAACGCCTCGGAGCTACTCAACCTTATAGGTACAACCGACAAAACCGTCACCGAGATTAAAGACGAATTCTATGCCCTCGGTTGCACGTTCTACATCTCGACCGGCCTCCGTCGCAGCTATGTAGTCATCTCGGGTCTCGATGAAAATGCCGAAAAAGCGGTTGAGCTGGCCGAAAGCCTTCTCTCCGACGCCGCTCCCGATGCCGAAGTCTGGAATCGTTATGTCGACCGAATCGAAAAATCACGTGCCGACCGGAAGAAAAACCAGAGTGCCAACTTCTCGACCCTCCGCTCATGGATGATGTACGGAGGCAATCCCGACTCGATTCCCGGCTTGGCTCTCCAGAAATCGATCGAGCAGATGCGAGCAATGAACCCCACCGAAATCACTAACGCCGTCAAGGACCTCAGCAACCACCGTCACCGTGCGGTCTACTACGGTCCCCGTTCGAAAGAACAGGCCATCAGCCTCATCGACACCCGGCATAAGACTCCCGCTAAACTGGCCGACGTCCCCGCCTCGCCCGAGTTCCCGCGCACCGTTCCGACCGAAACCGTCATCTACGTCGCCCCTTACGACAGCGAACAGCTCTACATGGCCCAGTTCGCCAACCGCGGCAAAAAATATGACCCCACATTCAGCCCCTTGATGAACGTCTACAACGAGTATTTCGGTGGTTCGATGAACTCGATCGTCTTCCAGGAAATGCGCGAAAGCCGCTCACTCGCCTACTCGGCCTGGGCTACGATGAACGAACCCTCCCGTGCCGACGAACCTTATGTCTACGGCACTATGATCGCCACCCAGAACGACAAACTCGGTGACGCCATCGAGGCCTTTGACCTCATCATCAACCAAATGCCCGAAAGCGAAGCGGCCTTTGCTCTCGCCAAAGACGGAGCCGATGCACGTGTCCGCACCACCCGCACCATCAAGGACGGAATCGCATGGGACTACCTCGACGCACTCGACCACGGAGTCGACTACGACACCGCCCGCGACTTCTTCAATCTTCTTCAGACCGTGACCCTCGACGACATCGTCAAATTCCAGAAAGAAAACGTCAAAGGCAATGTCTATCACTATGCCATCCTGGGCCGCATCGAAGACCTCGACATGGATCTCCTCAACAGCCTCGGCCGCGTCGTGATCCTCACCCCCGAACAAATCTTCGGCTACTAAACCGCCCTCTCCCATCCAGCCTCTCCTCCCTCCTCCAACCGAAAGCCGGGCCTCCCCACGGAAGCCCGGCTTCCTTATCCCCACCCTCTCCATCGTCCGATCGTCGCCTCAGTGTACGTGGTTGTCGCAGAACCGCTTGTCGGCATAATTTCCGGACATCCCGAACACCTGGTAGGGACGCTATAAATAGCGTCCACTCGATATTAAGCCTTGAATATCAGCGCTATAACGCAGTGGGTGCTATATATAGCACCCCTACAGGGGATGCAAACTTTCGCATGAACTCGCGGTTCTGCAACACCCTCATATAATACACTGCAAACCA
>CAYVXC010000185.1:0-3607 GCA_964454925.1 uncultured Bacteroides sp. | reverse complement strand
AGTTCGTCGGGATAGTTGAACTTCAGGTCGTCGGGAGTAACCCATTCCTTGTTTTCAAGGAAAGCCATGGGATAGACACAATCACCGGGAACGACGGTCACTTCGACAGGTTCGGCTGTCTTGTAGTCGGGATGTTCGAAAGTAAGCGAATAATCGCCGGGTTCGAGGCCGGTGAAGACGAAAGCTCCGTTATAGAAATTATCGGTCGTGTATTCCTTGATTACGTTGCCGTCTTTGTGGAGATAGACTTTGACACCGTTCAGGGGTTTCCAGACGTCGTTAGAGCTTGCGCGGGGTTTGTAGAGCGCGTGGGTGAATTTTTCGTGCTGGTCGCGGACAATACCGTAGAGGTCACCGGTCTTGTCGCGGTCGAATTCGAAATATTCTGCGACGCCGCGGGCATAAGCGGCACCTTCTTCGAAGTCAACATCGAAGTTCATCGCGCGGTGACGGCCGGGCTGGTAGGTGTGGAAATAACCTTCGACGAGGTAACCGGGACAGCCGTGTTTCATTACACCGAGATAGCCGAAGTAGCCGAGTGCGCTTGTTGAACCTTTACCGCCACCCATGAAGTCAACGTCACCGTTGATGTAGACGTTCGAGTGACTCCAGGAGTTGTGATGGTTGGGGAACGAGTATTTCGAAGCGGCTTCGATCATTTCCCACGAACCGGGGGCGAGGACGTTTGTCTTGCCGTTTTTACCGCGGTACATGAACAGGTGGTAGTTCGTTGCCGATGCTTCGGTGGCTGCGTTTGAGTGAATCGAGATGAAGATATCGAATTCGTTGTATTCCACTTCTGCGGCGATTTCGGGCAGTGAGCGGTTATACTGCATGTAGTTGGGCGACGACGTCGTGTTGTTGGCTTCGTACGGGCCGTTCTTAACGCGGCTCATCACGATCTGCTGGCTAAGATCTTTAGCCGCACCGATTTCCCAACGTTCGCCTTCCTGATTGAGAGTGCGGTCGAAGGGAATACCCATTTTAATAAGGGTTTCGAGGGCGCCGAAACCTTTCTGGAGGTTGGTGTTAGTTTCAAAGAACCCGGTTGTATCGGTGTTGGTCGCCGAGTAGACGGGTTTGCCGATGACCTGGTTGGGACGGTCGTTGCCGGTCCATGAACCGTGACCGGGGTTGATGTACACGCGTATTTCGTCGACCGACTGTGCGCTCATTGCTGCACCAATAAGCGCCATCGACGAAGCAAGTATAAATTTCTTCATTGTTTAAACGTTTATTTGGTGGCTATATTAATAATGTATAAGTTGCCGGTTGTGTCGGTGAAAGCGATTTTTGATCCGTCAGCAGATGCGCTGGGATACATGGCGATCACGTCTTCTCCGGTTAGTCTCTGTTTTTTACCGTCGAGATCGGTGGCGATGACTGCCGACGCGGTGATGTTTGTGCCGTCGTCATAGGGTTCCATGCCGATGACCATTTCGTTATCCATCCATTTGGCGGCCTGAAGATAACCGAGTTCTTTTACGTTCGAGCCGTCGAGATCACAGACAAAACAGCCCTTCTGGGCTTTGTAGTAAAGAACTTTCGTTCCGTCGGGCGAGAGGCTGGGCCAAAGATAGCTGCCGCGTCCCTGAGGATCGAGAATCGTGCTCTGGCCATTGACGGTCAGAACAAGGTGTCCGTGGTGAATACCGACCGAGGTGGCCTTACCGGCTTTTACGTCACCGAGTGAGCGTGTCTTTGCTTTAGCTTTGCCGGGAACGCCGGTTGTTGCGCTGACTATGTTCTGTTCGTTGAGGGTGAAACCGTTGAAATTACGGGTTGCTTTGACAATTTCTTCGGTTTTGCCGGTTTTGAGATTGGTTGATTTCAAGGCGGTCTGTGTCAGTTTTTTCTTGCTGGTCGAGCGCTGACGATAGACCACATTTTCACCGTCGGAGGTAATCTGAAGATTCAGGAGCGATCCGTTGTCGGTGATTTTTTGAGTAGAGCCGTTGGCGAGGTCTACGCGGCTCAGTCCGGCGCTGGCAGCGTCGGAGACAACTGCGAAAGCACCGTCGGGGCTAATGACGGCTTCTGTGACAGGCATATCCGACGCGATGTTTACCCGTTCGACCGAATTGACGGTCAGAGTGCGGGCTCCCATCGGAAGGACAGCTCCGATCAACAGAGCCGAAATCCATAGTTTCTTCATTTGGGAAAAGTTTGGATTAGAGGTTAAAATAATATATTAATTGGTATTTTGATTCGTTCCTCAAAGTTAGTGCTTTTTGGGGAATTTCAATGCAGTCTACCAATGAAAAAACGCGGACAAAACTTTTTTGTCACAGGATTGTTATATCATTGTAATGAGATTGCAACAATGCTACAATTAATCTACATTACTATCTTTGAACACACACAATCTCTACATCGCATTCCCGTTACACACACGAACAACTATTTATTGAAACTCTCTTCTTTTTCTGAACGACCCTCTTTTCCTTTAAACCTACTGAATTCTTAATTCTGACCACCTCTATCAATGCGTAAGCTGTTTTTGCTATGAAAACCACCAAGACACTCACCACGTTTGCAGCGATTATCCTCACCGCCCTCACCGGGCGGGCAGAGGAATCGGACTCGATAGCCGGTGAATCACCGGTTGCCCCAAGTCTTGATTCGTTATATGCCGAAGTAAACCGGCCCCTTGAGCTGAATGTAGAAGATCTGCTCCCGGTTCAAGATGTCAAGCCTTTGGAAACCGTTGCTCCTTATCAACTGTTACGTGGAACCGGGACTTCCGGCGGTTGGGCTAAACCCGATGTCATTTCCATCTATGATATTCCTTATTCGATGACCGGCCGGTCTCATGACTGGAGGCGGCTCTGGATAAACACCGGTGTGCTTACGGGTGCCTTTGTCGGTACGCTCCTCGTTCTCGAATGTCTTCCCGAAGACGCCACCACATGGAATCGTGCCGAACTTCAGAAAACGCCGCTCTTTACCCGGTGGAAAGAACATGTGCTGGAGGATGGACCCGAATGGGATCACGACAAATTTATTTTCAACTATGTGCTCCATCCCTACGCCGGTGCGGTCTATTTCATGTCTGCCCGTTCTGTCGGTTTCAATTTCTGGCAGTCACTCCTTTATTCATCGATTATCTCCGATGTAGGTTGGGAATTCGGAATCGAAGCCTTTATGGAACGCCCCAGTTATCAGGATCTATTCATTACTCCGCTTGTCGGCAGTGCGATAGGGGAGGGGTTCTATAAACTCAAAAGACATATCGTTGATAATGACTATCGTCTTTTCGGGAGTCCCGTCGTAGGCAATGTGGTTGCGTTCCTCATTGACCCGGTCAACGAAGTAGTCGGACTCTTTGACCATAATCCCGCCCGACGCGTAGCCCGTGCGCGTAAGTCCCAGCGTGGAGAAGGAATCTCCTTCGTCCCTGCCATAACTCCGGCCTATAAAGGCTTTACAATGGTAGCTACATTCTGAATTAATAATTTGAACGATACGATAGAGGACTCGGAAAGCCATCGCGCTTTCCGAGTCCTCCGACTCTTCGCGCCTTCAGAGATCTCCGAGTTCTCCGAGTTCTCCGAAAAAAAACTTGCGAAAATATTTTGCCGGTTCGGAAAAAGGTTGTACCTTTGCA
>CAYVXC010000184.1:0-3722 GCA_964454925.1 uncultured Bacteroides sp. | reverse complement strand
TTAGAATTATTATAAATAACAATAAAACACACTTTTACTACTATGAACGACTTCGAAAAAATCATCAGTGAGAACAAACCGACAGTGGTTGACTTTTTTGCAATCTGGTGTGGCCCGTGCAAAATGCAGGCTCCTATTCTTGAGGAAGTGAAGAACAAGGTCGGTGACAAGGCCAATATCATCAAGGTCGACATCGACAAGAACGAAGATCTGGCCCGCAAGTATAATGTCCAGTCGGTTCCGACGATCATCATGTTTAAGAACGGCGAAGCTATCTGGCGTGCGGTCGGTGTACAGCCTGCGGATATCCTCGAAGCAAAGATCTATGATCACCAGTACACCAAATCTGACGAATTTTAATATTGAATCAATATCATGGATAATCTCTCTACAACTCTCGAAAACGATCTTTTGATGGCAAAGCCTACGCTGGTCGAGTTTTATGACCACGATCAGCTTCATTCGCGTGAGACTCTGCCGACCGATGACAAACTGCGTGATCATATCGGTAACCGCGCCAATCTGGTGCTGATCGATACTTCGAACGCCGACAACAAACCTCTGGCTGAAAAATACCATATTCATGCAACTCCGACCTGGATTCTCTTTGTGGACGGTCAGGAAGCATGGCGAACCACGGGCCGACTTCCCCTTTCGGAATTGGTCGATATGCTCCACCGGTTCGAGTAATCGAGACGCAGCCGCGAAGGGCATAACGTCTGAAAACAGCGCTGAAATGGCGCTGTTTTTCGTTTTTTCGGGCGATTGGCCGGGAATAATGGTGCAAAAAGTTGTGTATGAAGCAAAAAAGTCGTAACTTTGGGGCGCTCAAACAGGGGCATGACTATTTGTGCCCGTCGAGCACCCGATTTTTTTACTTTTTTATCATTATACTCAACACTTAAATTTCAAAAGAATGCACTTAAATTCTGAAGAAAAAATTGAGATCTTTGAGAAATACGGTAAGGGCAAGACTGATACTGGCTCACCTGAAGCGCAGATAGCATTATTCTCGGTCCGTATCGCTCACCTGACTAATCACCTCAAGTCAAACCACAAAGATCATACAACTGAACGCGCTCTGAAAATGCTTGTCGGTAAACGTCGTCGCCTTCTCGACTATCTGAAGAAGAAAGACATCAACCGCTATCGCGCTATCATCGCTCAGAAAGAACTCGGTATCCGTAAGTAATCGGTTATCAATGACACAAAAATCGCCTCCTGGAAACGGGGGCGTTTTTTTGTTGGGGGAGAGGGATGATCTCGGAGGACTCGGAGAACTCCGAGTTCTCCGAGGGCTCTTAAAACTCCGATGGCTTTGAGAACTCTTTGTATTTCGAGGGGCGCGGGGACGATATTTGTGCAATAATCTTGGACAGGTGATAAAAAATATCAATAAAAGTTTGAAGATTGAAAAATTGTATATAATTTTGCACTTCAATCGGTATTTATGGAGTAGTGTGACTCCGAAATAAAACTATGATCATAAAACGTATAACCAATTGTTCTCAAGAACCGGCGGAGTTTTTTAATAATTGCTCGTCTCCGCATCGGGAAAGACACAACCGACGTATCGGGTTCAGCCGCGCATGGCGACTTCTGTCTCTGGCAGCCGTCGCGGTGATCTGTGTGTCGTTCGGACTGTCTTTAAAGGCTCAGAATGCCGCCATTAAAACCAACCTTCTTAGCGATGGGTTGCTGAATCCGAATGCAGGAGTTGAGATTGGGCTCGCTCCGAAATGGACGCTCGATGTCTCGGGTCAGCTGAATCTGTGGACGGTCAAGGGCCACAAGTGGCGCCACTGGCTCGTTCAGCCCGAGGGGCGCTACTGGTTCTGTCGCCGTTTCGCCGGCCATTTCGTAGGCTTCCATGCCCTCGGCGGCGAGTACAACTTCGGCAATCTCGACATGGACTTCAAATTCCTGGGGTCAGATTTCAAGAAACTGAAAGACCGCCGCTATGAAGGCTGGGGCGCCGGAGCCGGCATAGCATACGGCTACGCCTGGCCCGTCGCACGCCGCTGGAATATCGAGGCCGAGATCGGAATCGGTTGGGTCTACACCAAATACAGCGCCTACCCGTGTGCCAACTGTGGCAAGAAGATCGATTCGGGCCATCACAACTATTTCGGGCCTACGAAAGCGGCCGTTAATCTCGTTTACCTTTTCTGAACCGGATGACTGATATGAATAAGAAATTTTTTGCCATAGCCGCGGGCGTTCTGGCGGTGATCGAGGCTGCGGCCGGAGTCAACACCGAACGTCTGCACATATCGAATCTGAGTGTCAACAAGGGTGACAGCCTCCTGACGCTCAACATGACCGTCAGCCCGAAACAGTGGCGCCTGTCTTCGAATGACATCGTGACTCTGACCCCTCTGTTAGTGTCGGAAACCGACACGATGAAACTCACCCCGGTGCGTATCGCCGGAAAACACGCGTGGTACAGCGAGGTCAGGAGCGGCCGCGAACTTCCCCGCGCCGGAAAGAGCGACCCCGTCGAATACTCGGTGACGATTCCTTTCGGACCCGAGTTCGAGGAATCTCAGGTTATCATGCAGGTCGACACGGCAAGCATCTGTAACTGTAACCCGGCGGTCAGCGGAACGACGCCGATCGTCGACATAAACTTCAAGCGTCCGCGTCCGGAAATTCCGTTTATCTATGAGGCCCCCGATACGACCGGCACGAAGATATTCAACCTGTCGGGCCGCGCGAACATCATCTTCAAGGTGAACCGCACGGATATCGACTGGACCTATATGGGCAACTATGCCGAACTCGACACCATCGTGTCGACCATCAATGTTGTCCGCGACAACCCCGACGCGACGGTCA
This sequence comes from uncultured Bacteroides sp., assembly GCA_964454925.1. Classification (GTDB taxonomy): domain Bacteria; phylum Bacteroidota; class Bacteroidia; order Bacteroidales; family Muribaculaceae; genus CAG-873. The sequence goes on along the minus strand of CAYVXC010000184.1, from coordinate 884 downwards.
AGCAGATCCTTCTGACCGGTTATGCATCGCCCGAAGGACCCTACGCCAACAACGTCCGCCTCGCCAAAGGCCGTACCGAAGCCGTGAAACAATATGTCGCCGACCGCTCGAATTTCGCCGACTCGATCTATAAGACCGCCTCGGTCCCCGAGGACTGGCAGGGACTCCGCGCGTGGCTGGCGGCGTCGACCGTTCCCGACCGTGACGAGCTGATTGCTTTCATCGACGACACGACCGTGCCCATCGAGCGAAAGAACGACGTGTTCGCCAAACGTTTCCCCGAATCATATAAATTCCTACTCGCCAACGTTTACCCGCTTCTCCGTCACACCGACTATGTGATCACCTACCAGGTCCGCAGCTATGACGACCTCAACGAGATCGCGCGGGTGCTCAAAACCCGTCCGACCAATCTCAGCCCCGACGAAGTCTTTAGACTGGCGATGAGCTATCCGGCCGGTTCGCCCGAATATGACCAGGTGATGATGACGGCGGCGCGACTCTTCCCCGACAACCAGATTGCGAACCTCAATGCGGCCAACTCGGCGATGAACCGCGGCGAATACAAAAGTGCGCGCGAATATCTCGCCCAGCTCCCCGACGGAGGCGAAAAATGGTATGCGACCGGAATCCTCAATGCCCGCGAAGGCGATTTCGGTGCCGCTCTCGAAATGTTCAAGAAAGCTCAGGAAGCCGGCGTTGCCAAAGCCACCGATGCCATCAACCGCATCGAGCAGGCAATGAAAGCCGCCGAGCAGATCGAAATTCTGTAACTCCCGCTCCGCACCCGCCGGAGAAGACAAAATAAGTGAAACCAAACTCAATCAATATGAACTAAATAATTTCAAACTTTAATAAATCAACATCAACATGAGAAAACTTAA
>CAYVXC010000183.1:0-3752 GCA_964454925.1 uncultured Bacteroides sp. | reverse complement strand
CCTGAGTGTCATTCTCAGCACCCGACGCGTCGGCTATTTCTTCTTTTTTAGTGTCTTTTTTCGCTTTGGCGGCGATCACTTCTTCACGATCGGGTACCCATAGATTCTTGTCATAGTTCTCGAGGCGGCTCTGAATCGAATCTTGCGCGCGGCGTCGTTGGTCAGGGTCGGGATAGAGCTGAGCCATCGACTTGTTCTTCAGATTCCGGGTCTTGTAGATATCGCCGGTGTACATGTTCATTTTGAAGAAGTCGTCATAGGTCGCCGAGGGGAGATTGTTGTCATCGTCGATAAAGATGGGCTGTTGTGACAGCCAGGGTCGGATGTCGGCAAATTTCACCCAGAACATCGGATATTTGACGGCTTCGCCGCCGAAATCACCCGAACGATGAAGTACCGGGCAGATAGCTTTGACAATGGTGCGCGTTTTGTTCGTGCGGTTGTCAAACTCCCACTGTTCGATGATGTAGTATGAAAGGACCTCGGCCGTCGGGACATCGCTTGGATGGATGGTATAGCGCGGAGCTTTGGCTGTCGAGCCTTTGGCATCGGTGTGCATGATGTAAAAGCGGTCGAGCATTTCACCGACTTTAATTTCGTTTTCTTCGTCGAAAACTTCGCGTCCGTCGAGATATTCGTATGCTTTTATCTGTCCGTTGGCAAGCAATCTCATGATGATGCGGAAAAGGTTTTCCTGGCCTTCGGTGATGTCCTCGGGATAGTAAAGGGCAGCGTTCTTATCATCGTCAAGATCGAGTTCGCGATAGATGACCCTCATCCACTGACGGTCGGCATCGGTGATGTTGTTGTCGCCGTCGGTTTCATAGAAAGCCTGCATTCGTTCGGTCACTTTGGGGCCATCGGCCTGCTCGTTGCGGTCGCGACGCCGGTCACCGCTTTGACGGCGGGTGAGGGTAGATGTCGACTGTTCGGTAGTCTGGGCGTCGGCGACGATGGCAAACGCCAGAGAGGCCAGAACGACGAGGGTTATGCGTTTGAATATTGATATTTTCATGTCTGATGATATTTTCGGTGTGAGAAGAATGTTATCCGACGATGACTTCAATTGGCGAGAGGTCGCGGGTAATACCGTCGGGACCGATGGCTTTGATCGATGAGATGTAGAAGCGCTGACCGCGTTTCAGGCTTTGGAAGCGCTGTTTCTGACGCGCCGAGAAGTGTCCGCCGTCGCTGTTCTCAGGCATCGCATTGCCCATCGAATCGAAGAAGACGGTCTGGAACGAAGTGACATTGAATTTGGTGTCTATCAGACCGTCATCAATGGCGGCTCCGAGTCCCGAGGCGGCGAGCAGGCTGGCTTTTGCAAAAGGTTTCGAACCTTTGTACTGGCCGGGTTGTCCCTGTGGGTCGGTGAAACTGATGTATGCGGTCGGATCGGGTAGTTTTCTGATTCGGAAAGACGTTGTAGCCACGTTGGTCGAACGACCGTCAATGACGGCGGTAACAGTGACGACGGCTTCCTTACCGACACCGACGGGGCGTGCAATCCAGCGGTCGCCCTGACGGGTGAGAGAGCCGTTGGTCATTGATGCCGATACGTCTCCCATAGTTACACCGGGGACTGAGATACTGATCGGGTTGTCGATGCCGGCATAAAGGACATTCATCATCGTGGCCGAGACGGTGGCCATAGGCTCGATGACTGTATATGAAGACGAGAAGGGGTAGCGGGTTTCGGTTCCGTCGGCGTGGGGCAACTGGATATAGCCGTTGTAGGTAAACGTCCCGGTTGAGCCGGCGGGAATAGTGTATTGTCCGTCTGTGCCAGACAGAAGTTTACCACCGACATAGATTTCGGGACGGGCGGTTGAGTCGACGGCGGCCAGAACGATGTTTGCCTGATATTGACCGCCGCGCATCACGAGGCGCGACTGGGGGATGACGAACGCATTCATCTTGTTGACGCGGACGTCGCCGGCGTCAATCTGGCTGAAATACTCGCTGAGGACCTCGCCCTCGGCATAGAAAACATCGTTTTTAAGTTTCGTGAGCAGAGTGACAGCGGCCACAACGGGCTGTTGGTCAAAGCGGGCTTCTTCCCATGTCTTGATCGACTCTTCTCCGTCCTTGTCGAGATTGACGGTCGAAAGAACCTGGCGGATGATGGCGGCTTTGTCGGGGTCGGCGATGTCGGCTACGACAGCCTCGCGGTAGGCATCGACAGCGAGACGCAGACGCTCGCCATTGCTGTTTCCGGGGGCGAGCATAACAACGGCGGCGGCTTCAAGATCATCTCGGTTGACAATTGCATCGGGATTTCCGGCGGGGCCGTCGGCCTGGTGGACGATGGCCAGGGTCAGCGAGTCGATGAGAGCTGACAGCTGCTCGGTCCGTTGGCGGACATCGGATGCGCGGTCAAGCCACGCACCGGCTTTTTCGGGATTCTGGGAAGCGGCCGCCTCGATGGCATGGAAAACCGCCATGTTTCGGCTGGCCACATTTTCGTTCGACCGTCGAAGCCCCTCGTGGACCTGCACGAAGCCGTCGAGAACGTCGCTCGAGACGTTCAGGGCAAGCATGGCCGTCAGGACGATATACATGAGGTTTATCATCTTCTGACGAGGTGAAAGTCGATTGGAGTTTGCTCCCATGTCTTATATTTCTGGTTGTTTTTGTTCGGTTAAGTTCAGTTTTCGTTGTCCGCGCCGTTGTTTTCGGGAACGTGAGCGGCGGGTGATTGCTGGCCGGCCATCATCGGGTTGTACATGTTGATGGTCATGGCTGTAATCATTTTTTCGTAGACCGTGTTAAGCTGTTGCATGTAGCGGGCCATCTTCTCGGTTTCGCGACAGTAGCGTTCGCTCTGTTCGGCCGATTTCTCGTACATGTCGCGGATATCTTTTATGCCGCGGTTGACGCGATCGATCGAGTCGAGCTGGCTCGAAATGCTTTTGAGCTGAATTTCATAGATGGTGTTGAGACCGCTGATGTTTTTACTGAGGTCGGCCATCTGCTGGACATAACCGGTTGACGAACGGGTTATGTTCTCGCTGTTTTCGGTGATTGCGCGATAGCTTTCGAGAAGAGTCTCGCTGACCGAGTTGAGCGCGGTGGTGCTTTCGTGGAGACGGCGGAGATCGTCGGTGATGGCTGAGAGCTGATCGATATAGGCGACGGTCACGTCGGATACACCTGCCCCGGCAGTCATTTCGCCTGAGATCGCACCCTGAACGGCGGATCCTCCGGCGATTGCACCACCACCCTGACCGCCGACAACGACGATGCCCGAGGGGTGCTGGCCGGCGGGAGTGCCGGCGGAGACTTCATCAGCCTCTTCATCGCCTGAGTTTTCGTCAGCGAGACGATCCATTTCTTTGGCTACGTTGTCGTTGAGAACAGGATATACACGCTCCCAGTCATATTCTTTGGCGGGACGGTCAAAGGCTGTCAGGATAAACATCAGGACCTCGGTACCCATACCGATTGACAGAAGGAGATTACCGCCGGGAAGGTGGAGAATCTTGAACAGGGCACCCCAGATGACGATGGCTGCACCGATTGAGTAAGCAAAGTTAAAGAAACGCTGACCGAGGGTCGACGAGAACCAGCTGCGGCGTTTGTATAGTTTGGTTTTTACTTTTGAAGCTGAGCTCATAGGTAATAGTATGTGTTATCGTTGATTGGTCGGATTGGTTGAGTCGCGGATTATTTGCCGGCTTTTGTGCCGCGGGCAAATCCTATCTGAGAGCGGACGTTGGGGAATCCGATATAGGAGCGCTGTTCGTTCTTAT
>CAYVXC010000182.1:0-3765 GCA_964454925.1 uncultured Bacteroides sp. | reverse complement strand
ATGGTCTTCGGTGAGGACGACCGAGAGAAAATCGAGGAATTGCTCAATGCGATTCGTGAAAAATTCCCTGAAATTACCTCGCTTCTGTATGTCATCAATACTAAAGTTAATGACACTATCGGCGATCAGGAAGTGCTTCTACATTCCGGACGGGAATACATCATTGAAAAGATGGAGGATCTGAAGTTTCGTGTCGGGCCGAAATCTTTCTATCAAACAAATTCGACCGGCGCATACGAACTTTACAAAGTCGTCCGCGACTTCGCGGGTCTGACCGGGAAGGAACTTGTTTACGACCTGTATACCGGAACCGGAACAATCGCAAACTTTGTAAGCGGGAAGGCCTCGCGTGTTATCGGGATCGAGTACGTTCCTGAAGCAATAGAAGATGCGAAAATCAATTCAGCCGACAACGGTATCAACAATACTCTCTTTTACGCAGGCGACATGAAAGATGTTCTGACAGATGAATTTGTAGCGGAACATGGCCGTCCGGAAGTAATGATAGTCGACCCGCCACGTGCCGGTATGCACGAAGACGTAGTTAACGTCATCATGAATGCCGAGCCCGAACGCATCGTTTATGTCAGTTGCAACCCTGCAACTCAGGCCCGCGATCTCGCCCTTCTGGATGCGAAATATAAGGTTACGGCTGTACAACCTGTTGACATGTTCCCCCATACCCAGCATGTAGAGAACGTTGTCAAACTCGAACGGCGGTTTTAGGGTTCTGCGGCCAGTACCGAATTGTAATATCGGCTGTCTCCGGTAACTTCTTCACCTACAAAAGGAGGCAGCGATATCGGTTCGGTGACCGATGAGAGTTCGACTTCCGCGAGGACAAGTCCTTCCAGGCGCCCATGGAAGGCATCGACTTCCCAGACCTTCCCATCCCAGGGTACTAAGTACCGGGTCTTCGACAAAGTTTGCGTTCCCGGGAGTTCAAGCATCTGTCGCGCATCAGTAACCGGTATTTCATATTCCCACTCCGGTCTGACGGCTCCGGTATTAAGGCCTTTAACAGTTAAATAACCACGGTCGTCGCGGACCCTGACTCTGACCGTACGTTCCGGTTCACACGACAAATACCCTTGCATAAGCGCGTTAGAAGACGTTGCCATTGCAAGATAGCTGTCATTCCTCACAAGGAATTTACGTTCTATTTCAAGTGCCATATATTATTATAAATTTCTGACTTCAAAGTTAATGATTTTTCGGATAATATCAATCTTGTTTCTGTTTCTTGGTTGCTTTGGTCCTCTTTCGGCGACGGGGAGAGACCTTAAAGAAACGGACAAGGGATATTTTATCCGCGGAGTCGTAAGAGACTCTATTTCAGACGAACTTTTGCCCAACGTTTTTGTATCAGTCAGAAATAACTCGACCGGAACAATGACCGATTCAAAGGGGATATTTGAACTGAATGTCCCGCCCGGATGGTCAACTCTCGTTTTCCGCTCGCAAGGTTTCGAACCACGCGAATTGAACATTACCCGAAACCGCATTAACGTTTACGTTGTCAGACTATTGCCTGTCGAAGAAGTATTGGATGAGGTTGTCATAAAGCGGAAAAAATATTCGAAAAAGAATAATCCCGCGGTTGAACTGATGGAACACATAAGAAAAACTGCATCAGTCAATGACCCGAAAAAGAAACCATATTATTCCTACTCGGTCTACCAGCGGATGACCTTCGGTCTTAATAATCTCGATGTGCAAGGGAAAAACAAAAGTCTTTTCGTCCGAAACCCGTTTCTCTTTGAACACATTGATACTTCAGAAATTTCAGGCAAACTCATTCTTCCTCTTTCAATCCGCGAACAGACGGCCAAAGTCTACCACCGGACTCATCCAAACAATACCCGTGAGATTGTTGACGGAAAGCGGAACGAAGGTATCGATGAGATTCTCGACGAAGAATCAATGACGAAATTCATGACCGATATAATGGGACCCGTCGATGTCTATGCGACCGACATCAATCTACTTCAAAACCGGTTTGTCAGTCCGCTCTCCCCTATAGCGGCCGATTTCTACAAATTCTACCTCACCGATTCGGTTACGTTAGCCGACTCCACTAAATTCTATACTCTTAGTTTCTATCCGAAATCTCATGAGTCGTTCGGTTTTGTGGGACAGATGGAAGTATCGAAATCCGATTCGTCGGCCTTTGTCCGTTCGGTATCAATGCGTGTACCCCGCGAGATCAATCTCAATTTCATCGAAAATCTTGTCCTCACCCAGCATTATAAGCCGGGCCCCGACGGAGAGCGATTGAAAACCTCTGACGAGATGACTATGGAAGTCAGTCTGATTCCCGGTACTCAGGGTATCTATGCCCGTCGTTTACTTGATTTCGATAACCATAGTTTCGAACGGCCCGCAGACGAGATAAAAATTTTCAAACCTCGTGCCCCGGTTGTTGAACTTGGAAACGCCGCCGGGCGCGACTCCCTTTTCTGGATAACGGCGCGGCCCGATTCGCTGCCTCAGACCGAACTGAAAATCGGTCGCCTGATGTCACGCCTACGCCAAAACAAAGTCTTCTATTGGGGAGAAAAGGTCTTAGGCGTTTTAGTGACCGGGTATATTCCGACCAACAAAGAAAGTTCTCTTTCAAAGTTTGACTTCGGGCCGATGAATACCACCGTCAGTGCCAATCCTCTCGAAGGAGCGCGCTTCCGCGCCGGCGGCATGACAACTGCCGCACTTTCGCCCCATCTGTTCAGCCGGTTCTATGGAGCTTGGGGCGTTAAGGACCATCGCTGGAAATATGGTCTCGAACTGGAATACTCGTTCGATGCGAAAAAACGCCATTCTCGCGAATTTCCGGTTCATTCGTTCCGAATAAATTCATCCTACGATGTCTTTCGTCCCGGGCAGGACTATACCTTCACCAACCCCGACAATGTATTCCTCTCTCTCCATCGCCCCGGAACAGACCCGCTGATCTACCGTCGCGAAAATGTTCTGACCTACACGATGGAAACCGACTTCAACTTCTCGGTTAAAGCTGCAATAGCCAACGAACGTTTCACACCGTCCCGTCTCATGGCGTTCGGTCTTGCTGACGGATCTTCGGTATCCCATATCGACAATACCTATGCAAAGATCGAACTTCGTTACGCACCCGGTGAAAAATTCTATCAGACTGCATCGAACCGTTTCCCGATCAACCTTGACGCACCAACCCTAACCGTGACTCAACGCCTGGGGAAAGGAATCAACACGACCTCTGTCAGCTTCATGAAACGCTTCTGGTTATCTGCGTTCGGCTATCTCGACGCCATTGTCAAGGGCGGTCACGTGTGGAGCCGTTCAACTCCCCTATTCTATCTCGCTGCGGCAAACACAAACATGAGCTACACAATCCAGCCTGAAAGTTTCTCCCTCACCGCTCCTATGGAATTTATGGCCGACTCTCATTGCTCGTTTTTCCTCTCCTACTGGTTCAACGGCAACATCCTTAACCGCATCCCCGTCATCAAAAAACTAAAACTAAGGGAAGTCGTCTCGGTTAATGGCTTCTACGGCCATCTTTCCAAGTATAACGATCCACTGACACAATCCGATATGATTGTCTGGCCCGGATGGGAGACGGCGGCCGAACGGCTCCGGACGCCATATCTCGAGGGCGCCGTCGGCATCGACAACATCCTTCACTGTCTCCGCGTCGACTACGTCTGGCGCCTCAACCACCGCCACGACCTCCTCAGCGGCTCCTCCCGCCACGGCCTCCGCATCGCCTTCCACGTCACCTTCTAA
>CAYVXC010000181.1:0-3794 GCA_964454925.1 uncultured Bacteroides sp. | reverse complement strand
TTCGCGCAAAGTTAGCAAAAAAAGCCGAACCCACCAAACCATTTCCCCGGAAATCACTGAAACCAACCGAAATTGCCTTCCACCCACCCCACTACCTCCGCCGCTAAATGTATGTTCACATAAGTAAGCGCACGACCCGTTTCCTAATAAATTCCTAATAACATTCGCTCACAAATCGGCCATTTTCCCTCCCCGCCCAATTTGCTATATCAAAAATTATCACTAACTTTACGTTTAACATCAAACGACTGGAATCGTCACCCGAAACAAAGGGAACGAAGACAAATGCCTTAATCGCCCAAGAATATGAAGCCCCATAAGATTGACAACGCATTGAATCCCACTATTGACGCCCTTTATACCCGTGCGTCATCTGTCATTGAGCAAGCCCGTGAAACTGCTTATCGGCAAATTAACGAAGCGTTGGTAAGAAGGAACTGGGAACTCGGTAAACTCATTGCTGAAGAAGAACTTAACGGCAAGGATCGGGCACTTTACGGAGCTGCAATTATAAAAGGGCTTTCCAAACGTCTCACGTCCAATTATGGTAAAGGATTCACCAAAACCAATCTATATAGTTTTATTTACTTCTATAAATCTTCAATCTACTTTCGTGGACCCACTATCGCACACTGCTTCAAGAACTTAACCCAGACGCCAGGATTTGGTACGAACAAGAAGCTTTATATGCCGACACCGGAACAGCTCAATCTCTCCATTGATGAAGTCCTCATTGTTGACCCGAAGACTCCAATCACACTATATCAATACAAGTCTGTTAATCAAAAGATAGGATTGACTGACTAAAATTCAGTTCCAAATACGAATCAAAATTTACAGTCTATTAGTATGGATAAAAAGAGACTTACCATTGAGCAACTTCGCATAATGCGCGAAAGTGAAGACCATATTGAATTCAAGCGTTGTCAGCAGGGTAATCTTTCGTTTAATGGTGCTGATAAGCAGAAACCATCAGATCGTCGTAAATGTATATTGGGTTACGTTGTTGCATTGGCAAATGCTGGTGGAGGTCATCTTGTAATGGGGATGGAAGATAAACTTCCACACAATGTAGTTGGAACTCGACAGAATGAGAATGCACTAGGACAACTGGAAAACGATATTTATAAGGCGCTTCAAATTCCGGTAGATGCCTACGAACTATATGATGAACATAATCTTCGCGTGGTTGTTGTTTCCATCCCACGACACCCTGTTGGGAAAGCTCTAAAATATGAAGATGTTGCCCTATGGCGTTCTGGAGAAGAATTAATTCCTATGCCCGACAAAGTAATGTTTTCTATTTTACAAGAAACTGATCCAGATTATTCTCAGGCTATTTGTGATGGATTAACAATAAATGATCTTGATAAGGAGGCAATTGCCATTCTCAAAGAGAAATATGCTAGGAAACAGAATAATCCAACGTTTACATCACTCTCTGATTATCAAGCATTGAGTGATCTCAAACTTATCTCAGGTTCTAAGGTCACCAATGCCGCCGTGCTTTTAGTGGGGAAAGCGGAGATTATTGAAAAAATTTTTCCTCAAGCCAAAGTACAACTGGAGTTTAGAAATATTGAAGGGCAAGAACGTTTCGATAAGAGGCTGTCATTTCTGGCTCCATTTTACATCCTCATTGATCAGCTCTGGAAAGCTATCAACGATCGTAACGGTAGCGTGCCGGTACAGGAAGGAGCTTATATGTTTGATATTCCATTTTTCAATGAAGAGGTAATCCGTGAGGTCATTAACAACGCCTTTGCACATCGCGATTATCGCCTTCAGAGTGAGATTGTTATTAAACAATTTCCTACTAAACTAACTGTAGTGAGTCCCGGAGGATTCCCACTTGGCGTGACACTTGACAATATTCTTACAGTATCGAGTACTCCACGTAATCGACTTTTAGCCGATGTGCTTGCCCTTACTGGAATTGTCGAACGTTCCGGGCAAGGGATGGATGTGATTTTTAGATTGACTTTATCAGAAGGGAAACAGATGCCGGATTACAATAAAACTGATGACTATCAAGTTGTCGCAATACTTTCAGCAAGAGTCAAAGATCCCGGATTTTGTCTTTTTATAAATAGCATACAACAAGAATTACCGGAAAACCAAAAATTGTCAGTTTTTGACATTCTAACATTTTGCGATATTAAGGATGGTCTTCAGCCCAAAGATAAGGAAATTGCAAAAAAACTCCTTTCAATGGGATATTTAGAAAAAAGAGGCAAAACTTCCGCCATACGATACATACTTCCTCGCAGATATTATGAGTTGACTAATAATCTTGTAGAGTATTCCGGATTAACGGATTGGGACGACCAACAGGTTTTAGCCGTTCTATTACCGTTTCTTACCAAATATGGCAAAGCAAAAAAGTCGGATATTGCAGGAGTTATAGGTTCACATATATCTGAAACTCAACTTCGTCGAGTAATAGAACGCCTTTCACAGCGGGGAGGTCCGCTTGTAAAGACCGGTAAGACTACTAATACTGTCTATTCTCTATCTCCTGAATTTAGAGATCAAATGAGTCTTTTACAAGAAGCGACCAGAATAGGTCTTACTCAGATTCTTAAAGGTCAAGATGATAGTAATATTATTAACGATTCTCCTAATGACGGAATAAGTGACGGAATAAAGTAACAAACAAACAAACAGATAGAGTTCTCTAACTTCATAATGCACTGATTTATTTGACTATAAAGTGACGGAATAAGTGACGGAACATTATCTTCTAATCTATAATATCTTTTATATATGTCAACACTGAGCTATTTCAGCGCAACCGCCCTACCATCCAAAGACATATTAAAGATGACGAGAGCAAATTAAACCAAGTTTTCAGCTGTTGCGAAAAATGCAAATAGGTTAGGAATTGGGTGGTTTTTGAGTTTTTCCGCTTTTTGATGGCGGGTTAGCGAAGTTTTTTGTAACTTTGTGGCTAATTTGTGGTGGAGTACACTTTTGTGTCGGCTCCGCCCCCTTAGTTTATGAATTTTAATATCTAAAACAGCTAAATAACCGAGCAAACAACAATGGCACAGCAAGAAGATGTTTTCAAAAAAATCGTTTCCCACGCCAAAGAATATGGCTTTGTTTTCCAGTCGAGCGAAATCTACGACGGTCTGTCAGCCGTTTATGACTATGGTCAGAACGGTGTCGAGCTGAAAAACAACATCAAACGCTACTGGTGGGAGGCCATGACTCTCCTCCATGACAACATCGTCGGCATCGACTCGGCAATCTTCATGCACCCCACGATCTGGAAAGCTTCGGGCCACGTCGACGCCTTCAACGATCCTCTGATCGATAACCGCGACTCGAAAAAACGCTATCGCGCAGACGTCCTGATCGAGGACCAGATGGCCAAATATGACGAAAAAATCGCCAAGGAAGTCGCCAAAGCCCGCAAACGTTTCGGCGAATCGTTCGACGAAGCCATGTTCCTCGAAACCAATCCCCGCGTGGCCGAAATCAAACAGAAACGCGACGCCCTCCACGAACGTTTCGCCAAGGCCATGAACGACAACGACCTCGACGAGCTGAAGCAGATCATCATCGACGAGGAAATCGTCTGCCCGATTTCGGGAACCCGCAACTGGACCGACGTCCGCCAATTCAACCTGATGTTCAAGACCGAGATGGGCTCGACCGCCGACGGCGCCATGACCGTCTATCTCCGTCCCGAGACCGCCCAGGGCATCTTCGTCAACTACCTCAATGTTCAGAAGACCGGCCGAATGAAACTTCCCTTTGGTATCGCCCAGATCGGCAAGGCGTTCCGC
>CAYVXC010000180.1:0-3839 GCA_964454925.1 uncultured Bacteroides sp. | reverse complement strand
CAACGGTTTTCAAGACCGCCGCAATCGACCACTCTGCCATCTCTCCAAGCGAGTGTCGCTTTTGTGAGTGCAAAGGTAAGCACTTTATTTGACATGACCAAGCGTTTAGTCATCTTTTTTCTCATCGCCATTAATATTTTCGTCTGTGGGGGATTCGGGGATTTCTGACATTGCTCGTTTCGTCTTGATACCGAGGTCTCTCAGTGTTCGCGTTCGCCGAATAAGATTGCCGTTTCCGGTCGATAGCCGTTTTAAGGCTGACTGCCATGCTGCATCAGCTTTGTCGAGCGAGGTTCTAATATTGAGCATGTCCGAAATAAAGTCGTTGAACTGATCGAGCATTTTGGTGGCCTCTTCTGCTATGGCTATTGAGTTTGAGGTCTGATCCTCGGTCAGCCACATCTGCTCAATCAGGCGCACGACGGTGATGAGATGGGTCGGCGACACAATAATCACGCCTTGAGAATTAGCTTTCTGCCAAAGATCAGGGTCGGCGTTTAAGGCCGCCAGATAGGCACCTTCATGAGGCATGAACATAAGCACAAATCCCGGATCGTGCTTACCGATTCGTTCATTATAACGGCGGGCTCGCAGAGTCCTGATGTGGTTTTCGATTGATTTCAGATGATCAGCCAAAGCCGATTTCCGACTGTCTGAGTCGCCTTCGTGTTCGAGATAGCGGAAGTAAGCCGTCAACGAGACTTTCGCATCGATGATGATGTCACGTCCACGCGGACAATGAATGATTGCATCTGGCCGCAGACGTTGATCTCCATCTCTTGTTTCCTCCTGATAGACCAGCCAGCGTCCGGGTTCGAGTCCCGAGTTCTCAAGAATATTGGCCAGTACCATTTCACCCCACTGCCCTTGCATGGCGGTGTTCCCACGCAGGGCTCTCGACAGGCGCCGGGTCTCGTCCGACACCTGGAGGTTCAGTTGACGGAGCGTTTCAATCGACTCCCTAAGCGCAGTCTGACGATTAGTGTCATCGACATACATCCGCCTGACATCAACGGTAAAACGATTTATAGCATCACGCACGGGTGAAAGGACAGCTTCAAGACTGTCCCGGCTCCGGCGGTCAAATTGGCGCGAGTTTGATTCGAGTGCTTCACCGGCCAGCGACTTAAACCGGGCTGTCAGACTGTCGAGTTCGAGTTTATGGGCATCACGGAGATCATCGAGCCGCTCACGACTTGACCGTTCAACGTATGCAATGCGAGACCTATAAAGAAGCATCGCGCCGGCGACACCGATCATCAGGCCGACAAACAATCCGATTAGGAGATACAGCATAGGTAAAGAGAGATTATTTTGAAATAAATTCTAATGTAAAGTTCGGCATTTTTTCCGATATATTCAAGAAAAAACGCCCTGTCAGGACCGAATACCGGGGAATCGCGTATCTATTAGGCCATTAGCTACAATTTTGTTATCATGGCGATTGTCGCGACCATAACTTTGTGATATTCTGATAGTTACCTCTCATGCTAAAATTCTATAAAATAGTTGGTTATCCAATAGATAATGATTAACTTTGTGGATAAAAATTTCTTTTGACCGATTGTTTCTATGAATCCATTTGTTCATCTCCACGTCCATTCCCAATATTCTCTCCTCGACGGCCAGGCATCAATCGATGCTTTGGTCGACAAAGCTATGGCCGACGGTATGCCCGCAATGGCGTTGACCGACCATGGAACGATGTTCGGTATCAAGGAATTTTTCAACTATGCGGCCAAAGTCAACAAAGGGCCTAAGAAAGCATTGAAAGAAGCTAAAGCCGCGTTGGCGGAAGCCGAGCAGTCGGGTGACGAGTCTGCGATCGCGAATGCCCGTCAGGCAGTTGATGAGGCAAAGAAAAAAGTCTTCAAGCCTATCCTGGGCTGTGAAGTCTATGTCGCCAACAATTCGCTTCACGATCGAAATGACAAAACCGACCGTGGACGTCACCTCATAATTCTGGCAAAAAACGAAAAAGGATATCATAACCTTATTAAAATTGTATCGAAAGCCTGGACCGAAGGTTTCTATTCTCATCCCCGTACTGATAAATCAGAAATCGAAAAACACAGCGAAGGCCTGATTATTTGTTCGGCATGTCTGGGTGGAGAAATACCCCGCCTGCTCCTTGCGGGAGATGTGGCCGGTGCAGAAAAAGCCATCATCTGGTGGAAAGAACGATTCGGTGAAGACTACTACATTGAGTTACAAAGGCACAAAGCTACCGTTCCGCGCGCTAACCACGAGACCTACGAACTTCAGCGGCGAATTGAGCCACAACTCATTGAACTCGCCCGTAAACACAATATCAAACTAATCGCCACCAACGACATTCACTTCGTCAACGAAGAGGATGCCGAAGCTCACGACCGCCTGATCTGTCTTTCGACCAACAAGTATCTGGCCGATGAGTCCCGAATGCTCTACTCCAAACAAGAATGGATGAAGACCACGGCTGAGATGACCGATGTTTTCAGCGATATTCCCGAGGCACTATCAAATACGCTCGAAATCGCCGAGAAAATCGAGACTTACGATATAGACCACGCGCCGATCATGCCCAACTTCGCCATTCCTGAATCTTTCGGTACGGAAGAAGAATATCGTAAGCGTATTACCGAACAGGAACTTTTTGACGAATTTACCCGCGACGAAAACGGAAATGTTGTGCTTTCTCAGGAAGATGCCGAGGCAAAGATTAAAAAGCTCGGCGGCTATCAGAAGCTCTATCGAATAAAGTTCGAGGCCGATTATTTGGCTAAACTCGCCTACGAGGGAGCTGAAAGGCGTTATGGCAGTCCGTTGTCTCCCGAACTGACCGAACGAATCAAGTTCGAACTTCACATCATGAAGACGATGGGTTTTCCGGGCTACTTCCTCATCGTCCAGGACTTCATCAATGTTGCCCGCGAACAACTCGGTGTCAGCGTCGGTCCCGGCCGTGGATCGGCCGCCGGGTCATGCGTGGCCTATTGTCTCGGCATCACTCAGATCGACCCGGTCAAATATGACCTCCTTTTCGAACGTTTCCTCAATCCCGACCGAATCTCACTCCCCGATATCGACATCGACTTCGACGATGACGGCCGCGCTGATGTTCTTCGCTATGTAACTCAGAAATATGGCGAAGAAAAGGTCGCACATATCATTACTTACGGCACAATGGCGGCCAAGAGTGCAATCAAAGACGTTGCCCGAGTCGAACAGTTGCCTCTCGCTGAGTCGAACCGTCTGGCAAAGCTCATCCCGAAGCACATGCCCGAAGTTAACGGCAAAGAGCTGAAGCCGACGCTAAAGAACTGCTATGACTATGTCAACGAGTTCAAGCCCGAACTTTCAAGTAACGATCCACTTATCCGCGAAACGCTGAAATATGCTAAAGCTCTTGAAGGAAACGTAAGAAATACGGGTGTACACGCGTGCGGGGTAATCATCTGCCGTGACGACATCACCGACTGGGTACCGGTCTCGACCGCTAACGACAAGGACGAAGGCAAACTGCTCGTTACCCAATACGAGGGCCGCGTCATCGAGGAAACCGGCCTCATAAAGATGGACTTCCTCGGGCTCAAAACGCTCTCGATCCTAAAGGAAGCCGTTAAGAATATAAAGCTCACCAAAGGCATTGACATCGATCTGGACAACATTCCTATTGACGACCCCAAGACCTATCAGCTTTATACCGAAGGCCGCACCATCGGGACGTTCCAGTTTGTATCGGCTGGTATGCAGGAATGTCTCCGCGAACTGAAACCGTCGACATTCGAGGCTCTGATCGCTATGAACGCGCTATACCGTCCGGCGCCTATGGACTACATACCCGAATTCATCAAGCG
>CAYVXC010000179.1:0-3917 GCA_964454925.1 uncultured Bacteroides sp. | reverse complement strand
AGATTGCCTGTACTGATGTGATAGAACCATTCTTGGTAGAAGTGATTCGTTCCTGAAGAGCACCCATCTCAGAAGCTAAGGTAGGCTGATAACCCACTGCCGAAGGCATACGTCCGAGAAGCGCTGATACCTCAGAACCGGCCTGAGTGAAACGGAAAATGTTATCTATAAAGAGAAGCACATCCTTACCACCACCGTCACTGTCACGGAACTGTTCAGCCACAGTAAGACCGGAAAGTGCTACACGAAGACGTGCACCGGGAGGCTCATTCATCTGACCGAACACAAGAGTAGCCTGTGACTGGCTGACTTCCTTCATGTCGACGTCTTTAAGATTCCATTGCTCCTTTTCCATTCCTTCCTGGAACTTATGGCCATATTTAATAACGCCACTTTCAATCATTTCACGAAGAAGGTCGTTACCCTCACGAGTGCGCTCACCAACACCGGTAAACACGGAATAACCGTTATGTCCCTTGGCGATGTTATTGATAAGCTCCATGATAAGCACGGTCTTACCTACACCGGCACCACCGAAAAGACCGATTTTACCACCTTTCGAGTAGGGCTCGAGAAGGTCGATGACTTTAATACCGGTTGAAAGAATTTCGGTTCCGATGGTAAGATCTTCGAATTCCGGAGCGGGCTGGTGAATAGGACGGAGATTGTCGCGGTTCAGGGCCGGGAGGTTGTCGATCGCGTCGCCGATGACGTTCAGCAGACGGCCTTTGATCTGGTCGCCGGTCGGAACAGCGATAGGACGTTCGAGATTATCGACTTTCATTCCGCGCTGAAGTCCGTCGGTACTTTCCATAGCGACGCAACGCACGGTGTCTTCGCCGATGTGCTGTTCGACCTCGAGAATGAGGGGGTGATCGCCGGGGCGTTCGATTTGGAGGGCCGTGTAGATCGGGGGAATGATGACGTCGTCACCTTCGAATACCACGTCGACCACGGGGCCGATAACCTGAGATATTTTTCCGGAATTTAAGCTCATTTCAAAGAGTTTTTTGAAGGACGGTATTGAGTTGGTAGGTTTTGTTCTTGTTAGTGACGCCCGGACTTTTCCGGACTGAAATGGTTGTTAAATCTGCCAGCCGAAGATGATGATGCAGGCCATCAGTACAAGGTTGAACAGACCGATCGGAAGGAGGTATTTCCATTCGAGGCTGAGGAGCTGGTCGATTCGGAGACGGGGGAAAGTCCACTTAAACCAGATGATGATGAACGAAAGGAAAATCGCTTTGCCGATGAACCAGACCACTGAGGGTATATAATCCATGATGTGGTTGAAAGCGTCCCATCCGGGAATGTGGAGGGGCATCCAGCCGCCGAGGAAAAGCAGCGAGGCGGTACCGGCAACAATGAAAAGATTGAGGTATTCGGCCAGATAGAAGAAGCCGAAGTGCATACCGGAATATTCGGTGTGATAACCGGCGGTAAGCTCACTTTCAGCTTCGGGAAGGTCGAACGGGCCGCGGTTTGTTTCGGCTGTACCAGCAATCATATAAATTACGAATGCGATGATTGCCGATACGTGGCCTGAGAAGATGAACCAGAGACGGTTCTGAGCCTCGACGATGTCACCGACCGACATCGAGCCGGCGAGACAGACCATCGTGACAACGGAGATGCCGATTGAAAGCTCATAGCTGACCATCTGGGCACCCGAACGGAGAGCACCGATAAGGGTGTATTTGTTATTCGATGACCAACCGGCGAGCAGAATTCCAAGGACGCCGATTGACGACACAGCCACGAGGAAGAAGATGCCGATGTTGAAGTCTATGATCTGAAGGCCATTACCCCAGGGTAGCACGGCAAAAGCGAGCATCGAGGCGATGATGACCAGATAGGGAGCGAGCGCGAACAGGAACTTGTCGATATTCTTCAGTTCGATCAGCTCCTTGATAAGAATCTTGAACATGTCGGCGAACGACTGCAACAGACCCCACGGTCCTACGCGGTTCGGGCCGAGACGACACTGGAAAAATGCACATACTTTACGCTCAAAGTAGATGTAGAACAGAGCCAGGAGCGCGTAGAGCAAAAGGAGTCCTACTCCGATTGCCACACATTCCACTGTCACTGTTGCCCACGAGGGGAGGCCGAGCGTATTCAGGAGGAAGTTATGAATCCAGTTGGTGATAACTGAGAAGTCTTGCATAACGATTGGTTAATTGTGTTTAGATGAGTCGCCGAGGCGGTCGTCTTCGTTGATTATGCTTGTTTAGTTGATTTCTTTTGATGAGGTTGTCAGGCAGTTAGAGCCGGATCAGCGGTCCATGTCGGGCACGATGTAGTCGAGCGATCCGCCGATAGTGATGAGGTCGGCGATTTTCTGACCCGAGGTGATGTGGTCGACCACGCCGCCCAGAGGCAGACAGGGAGGTGCGATTTTGAGACGGTAGGGTTTTGCACCGCCGTCGCTCTCGAGATAGAATCCACAGGCGCCGCGACAGCCTTCGACGAGCTGCCACCACGAACCTTTGGGAAGTTTGAGCATTTTGGGAACCTTGACACAGTATTCGCCTTCGGGGATATTGTCGACGAGTTGTTCGAGGATCCGGGCTGACTGTTCCATCTCGGCCATACGCACTTTGAAACGGGCCATCGAATCGCCCTCGGTGGCGATGATTTCGTCAAATTCGAGTTCGTTGTAGATGCTGTAGGGACGGACCTTGCGGATGTCACATGCCCAACCGCTGGCGCGGCCCGAAGGACCGGTGACTGAGTAGGAGATAGCATCTTCACGCGACAGATAGCCGACACCGGTAAGACGGTTTTTGGCGATTACGTTGCCGGTGAAAATCTTGTTGTATTCCTTGATGTTGGCGGGCAAGACCGCGAGAAGGGCCTTCACGTCTTCGGCGAAGTCGGGAGCGAGATCCTGCATGACACCGCCGATACAAGCGTAGTTGAAGGTCATTCGTGCGCCACATGTCTTTTCGAAGATGTCGAGAATCTGTTCGCGGACACGGAGCGTATAGAAAAGCATGGTCGTTGCGCCGAGGTCCATGCAATATGTTCCGATGAACAGACAGTGGCTGGCGATACGGGCCAGTTCGTCCATCATGACACGGATCACTTGAGCGCGACGGCTGATTTCGATTCCGGCGGCACGTTCGTAGAGGATACACATGCCGTGGTGGTAGTTCATACCCGAGAAATAGTCGAGACGGTCAAGATAGTGGAGCGTCTGGGGATACATCTGTGTTTCGCAGAGTTTTTCGACACCGCGGTGGATATAGCCCATGTAGACATCGATTTTCTTGATTTCCTCACCTTCGAGAGCGGTGCGGAAACGGAGCACACCGTGCGTGGCGGGGTGCTGGGGCCCGATGTTGATGACGAAATCTTCGGGGTTGAAAATATTGTATGTCTCTTTAACGACGGTTCCGTCTTTCTGTTCGACCCAACGGTCAGAAGTGTCCGAAATGCGTTCGTTGTCAGTCGAGACGGGGTTGAGCTCGGGCGAGTCGTCATAGTCTTTTCTGAGGGGATAGCCTTTCCAGTCGATGCTGAGGAAAAGGCGGCGCATATCGGGATTGTTGATGAAAATGATGCCGAAGAAATCGTAAACTTCGCGTTCATAGAGTGTGGCGACTGCCCAAAGGTCGGCGACCGAGTGGAGCATCGGGTTGGTGCGGTCGGTGGTCGCAACCTTGACAGCGATCTGAGTGTCGAATTTGGTCGACATAAAGTAGTATACACATCCGAGCGATGTCACCCAGTCCATACCGATAATGGTTACCAGATAGTCCATCGAGAGTTCGGGGTCTTTCTTCAGCGTGCGAGCCAGATCGTGCCATTGTTCGTCGGCGATGCTGACGGTCAACGTGCCGTCGACATCTTCAAATGTGGCGGCGGGAAACAGTCCGGCAATTTTTTCTTGGAGTGAAGCCATGTTAAAAGGA
>CAYVXC010000178.1:0-3958 GCA_964454925.1 uncultured Bacteroides sp. | reverse complement strand
TACACGGTCGAGAACTTCCGCGTCGACCAGAAAACCGACTACGATAAGCTCATAATTGAAATCACCACCAACGGCTCCATCCTGCCGAAAGATGCACTCAAGGAAGCTTCGCGTATCCTCATCTATCACTTCATGCTCTTCAGCGACGAGAACCTGACTCTCGAACCCGTTGACACGGCTGAAAACGATGAATTCGACGAAGAAGTCCTCCACATGCGTCAACTCCTCAAGACTAAACTCGTTGACATGGACCTCTCTGTCCGTGCCCTCAACTGTCTGAAGAGCGCAGAGGTTGAAACCCTTGGCGAACTGGTCGAATATAACAAAACCGACCTCCTGAAATTCCGCAACTTCGGTAAGAAGTCTCTCACCGAGCTCGACGAGTTCCTGACTTCGCTCAATCTGTCGTTCGGAATGGATACCTCCAAATACAAATTAGATAAAGAGTAACGAGAAATAAACGATGAGACACAGCAAAAAATTCAATCATCTCGGCCGTAAGAAAGCTCACCGCGACGCGCTTCTCGCCAACATGACCATTTCGCTCATCCTCAAAAAGCGAATCTTCACCACTCTGGCAAAGGCTAAAGCGCTCCGCGTTTACGCCGAACCCCTTATCAACCGCGCCAAAGAAGACACCATGGCAAACCGCCGACTCGTCTTCTCTTACCTCCAGAACAAAGAAGCCATCAAGGAACTCTTCAATGACGTGGCTCAGAAAATCGCCGACCGTCCCGGTGGTTATACCCGCATCCTGAAAACCGGCAACCGTCTTGGTGACAACGCCAAAACATGCTTCATTGAACTCGTAGACTACAACGAAGCAATGCTTAAGGATACCAAGGCAGCCAAAGCTAAAGCTACACGCCGCACACGTCGCTCGAAAAAAGCTGACAACGCCGCCATTGCAGCCGAAGCTCCCAGCGCAGCCGAAAAAGAACTGCCCGCAGCCGAATAATCCCGCCTCCGGACAATATTCACAAAAACGACCCCACGGACTCTCCCGTCCGCGGGGTCGTTTGCACGTTGTAGCCGTCGAGGAAAAGCGCTTTGTTCCCTATTTTTTAATCATTATATAAGCAAAGAAGTGAAAATTAAGGATTTTAACAATAATATTAATTTTAATTAACAAATTGGGGGGGGTAAATGTTGGAATGTTTGTAACTTTGTCAAATATAACCATTTAAAACCATCATTTATTCAGTTATATCAATGAAAAAATCCTACTTCTTACTCGTCGCTCTGTTAGCCGGAGGGATGATGAACGCGAAAACTCTGCGTGTTAACAATGATACCGGTGCCCAGGCGCCATATACGACAGTGGCTTCGGCCCTGCAGGATGCCGAGGATGGCGATGTCATCATTCTTGACGGTACGCCCTATGACTACGGTGACTTTACGGTGAATAAAGCGGTCACCATACAAGGCAACGGCTATTATCTCGCCGCGAACGGCATAGGCGCCGAAGGCGCATCGCCCGTTTCCGTCGGGCTTATCACGGTAGAAACTGAAGGCGCCAAAATCTGTAGTCTCTCGGCAAACGAGATACGTCTGAATCGCAGTCATAACGTTGTTACGCGGTGTTGGTTAAGACATTTGACGATCGGGACCTCAAGCATGCAAGTTTCTGATTGTATAATACATCAGAATTTCTTCGCCGGGTCAGGAATAAGAGGCGTGGGCGTATATATTAGCGGGAAAAATGTTTTTCCCAGCCAGCTGCAGATTACTAATAATATTTTCATAGGCGGTGATCCCGCAAACCGCAGAATCTACTATATCGATGACAGCGTCTTAAAATACAATACCTTTACTGTTTCTCCGGGAAATAATTCTCTCCTGGATGCTGTTTCAAACTCGGTTATCGAATATAACGTAAACGGAGGGGTGACAAACGCCGGTTCTACCAATAGCTATGCCGGAAATATAGACATAGACCGGACTCTGACTTCGGATGATACTTCGACCGACAAGAGCCTGAAGGAGGCTGTCGCATCGTTATCGGGCGATGCCGGTGCTTTTGCCGGAGATGATCCATACGTTCTGGCGGGTGTCGCTCCCGGTCCGCGAATCGATGACCTGGTGGTACCCGCCTCGGTCGAACAAGGTCAGAATCTCAATGTTACTGTTAAAATCGGGCGCTCGAAATGAGAATATCGTTTCAAAAAGAAGCTTTCTCGATGGCTTTCGGGCTGATTGTCCCGTTCTTGGGTTTCAGCCAAAGTAGTTCGTCGGGATTCACCGTCGAAATGTTTATCGATGCCGATCCGGGCTATGGCAATGGTACGCTCTATCAGACAGCTGTTGATGAGAATGTACTGACATTGCCGTTGGACGGTGTCGCTCCGGGAGCACATTTTATTTCGGCGCGTGTATGTGACGGTATCGGTAACTGGTCACCGACAATCACCAATCCGCTGTATATTTCCGACGAACGGCTCTATTCAGCATTGGAATATTTCATTGATACGGATCCCGGCGCTGGAAACGGGGTTGGAATTGACGGCGGAGGTTCACGAACGGTGCGTTTCGGGGTGAATACCGACGGATTGACGCTCGGTTCTCATACGCTGGGAGTCAGAGTGCAGAGTATTAGTGGGTCCTGGACCGATGTGATGACGAGAACATTCATAATCACGGCTCAGGAAGTCCGGGCCGATAATGTGATTGAGTATTTCTTTGATGCAGACCCCGGCGTAGGCAACGGTGTGCAGTTGGCTGCGGCGTTGGGTACAAATGTGTATTTTGTGCCGACCGGGATGTTGAACCCCGGCGCTCACTTGATTTCTGTACGTTGCCGCGACGAGGAGGGCTTATGGTCTACAACAGTAACCAATCCGCTCTATGTGGCTGACCCCGTTGATGTCGTTTCGGCCGAATACTATGTCGACAGCGATCCCGGCGTTGGAAGTGGGGTAGCGGTGGCTATACCCGGCGATGGTAACGTGTCGTTTGCTGTCCCGACCGATACTCTCAAAGTTGGCGAACACCGGTTGGTCTTGCGTGGCCAGACGGCTGCCGGTAACACTGTGACTATATTCGAAGCTCCGTTCAAGGTTGACGAAGCCGGTGGCGTATCATCCGTGAGTTGGATCCTCGATGTGGATGTTTACCGTGCGGGCAGTCAGTTGTCTGTCAAAGCTAAGAATGTAGCGGGCGGCTCGGTCGTCAGTATCTTTGACATGAATGGTGTTTGTGTTAAAAACGATCGTTTAGGCGATGGAAACGAAACCGTGACGTATGACACCACCGGTCAACCCGGTCCATATATTGTGGTTGTCACCGAGCCGGGAGGACGGCGTTATATCCGTCGTGTACTCTGATAGACTCTGATAGAGTTGTTAATTTTAGTAATTTGTTGACAATTTACAAAGATTTATCGTACCTTTGTAGGTGATTCCGGCAAGAGGATTCCGTCCGGAAAAAGTATCGAAAATAAATTATTGTAAAAAATACCAATTTCATTTCAAAACCCAACGAATTATGAAAATTGAAAAAATTATCGGTCGCGAAGTGCTTGACTCGCGTGGCAATCCTACCGTTGAAGTAGACGTAATCCTCGAATCCGGCGCTAAAGGCCGTGCTTCTGTTCCCTCGGGAGCTTCAACCGGTGTCAACGAAGCCCTCGAACTTCGTGACGGTGACAAAAACCGCTATATGGGTAAAGGCGTTCAAAAAGCTGTTGCCAACGTCAACGGTCCTATCGCCGATGCTCTCGTAGGTATGAGCGCTCTCGATCAGATCGCTATCGATGAAAAGATGCTCGAACTCGACGGCACCGATACCAAATCAAACCTCGGTGCAAACGCTATCCTTGGTGTTTCGCTTGCTGTCGCTAAAGCTGCCGCCGACTATCTCGATCTTCCCCTTTACAAATACATCGGTGGTTGCAATACATACGTTCTCCCCGTGCCCATGATGAACATCATCAACGGTGGCGCTCACTCCGATGCTCCCA
>CAYVXC010000177.1:0-4028 GCA_964454925.1 uncultured Bacteroides sp. | reverse complement strand
CAAACGCCCGTCCGATGGGCGGTATCCGCGCCGCTGTCTGGGCCGGTAACGACGCCATCATCGGCATGGATGAAGTTGAAGGCAACGCTCAGGTTGTCGAAGCTTCATCGCTCGTTGCCGTTGACCTTAACTCGGGCGAAAAACAGGTTCTCACTCCCGAAACAGTCAAGGCTCAGTTCCCCAGCGTCGACGCCAACGCTACCCGCGTGGCTTTCACCGACCCCGAAGGCAAACTCTATTACATGGACCTCAGCAAATAATTAACGACCCCAAACAAGAAAGACAATGAAAAAGACATTTTTCTTAACAGCATTGGCGGTCGCTGCTACAATGACCGCCGGCGCAAAAACCGCCGATGAACTCCGCGTCTATATCAACCCCGGTCACGGTTCGTGGACTCCCAATGACCGTCCCAACCCCATCGTCGGCCACGGTGCATACAGCCGTACAAACACCGATACGCTAAACTTCTTCGAATCGAACACAAACCTCCGCAAAGGTTTCGGCGTACTCGAACGCCTCATCGACTATGGCTTGAAGTTTGACCGCACCAAAAACCAGACCGGCGAACGCTGGCAGATCGGCGCGGCCCGCGATATGGAAAACAACATCGTAATGAGCCACGTCAAATGTGGTCCGTATAATGAAGATAACGGTACCGCAAACCAGTTTAAAGAAGCCGGTAAGCCCGTTCCTGAAAATCTGTACTACTATAACCGTAACCTCGGTGAAATCTGTGAGGAAGTCGAAGCCAACAACTTCGACATGTTCATCTCGATTCACTCGAACGCCGCTACCGAAGGTACTTCGACCAACTATCTTCTTTTTGAATATCGCGGTTATGACGACATGCACGCCGCCACCGGCGTGTCTGCCGAACATCAGCAGGAATCGCGTAAAATGGCCGAAGCCGCTTGGGGATACGCTTTTGAAAATCCCTTCATGGCATGGACCAGTTACTCCATGACGAACAAAAACGTTCGCGGTGACATCAACTACAATGGCGCTTCAGGTGCAGGTACCGGTGTGACAGGTGCTTACGGTTGGCTCGGTGTTCTGAAACACCACACCCCCGGTTATCTTGTCGAAGGTTACTTCCATACCTACCAGCCCGCACGCCACCGCGCGATGAACTTTGACGTATGCCACGTCGAAGGTATCGCCTATGCCCGCGGTCTCGCTGACTACTTCGGTCTCGAAAAAGAAAAATTCGGCACTATTTATGGCGTTGTCCGCGACCTTCACGAAAAGTTCAAACATCAGTATTACACTCCGAACGGAGCTTCTGACGACATCTTCCTGCCGATCAACGGCTGTAAGGTAATCCTGAAAAAGGACGGCAACGTTGTGGCCGAGTACACCACCGACAACCAGTACAACGGTGCATACGTATTCGACCGCGTTGAACCCGGCAAGTACACCGTCGAGTTCAGCCACCCCGACTACAAACCCGCTGAACCTGTCGAAGTCGAAGTGACGGCCGCCGGCACCACTTATCCCTCGTCCAAACTCGAAAACGTCAACTGGACCCCGCCGGTAGTCGATTACACCAATTATCCCGACCCCGCCGCCACTATCGAAGGTCGCGAACCGGCTTCGGAATACGCGTTTGAAGCTGTCTACACCGACGAACCCATCGCCGAGCTCGAAGGTCTGACAGTCCGCCGCTCGATTGTTCAGGACGGCAAGATGTATGTCCTCGCCATCGACAAACCCGTCGTTTACTCAAAAGACGTCAAACCCGAAGAGAAACCCACCTCGACCATTCTGGTTTATGACCTCAAGAACAAGAAAGTCCTGACAAAAGTCTCGACCGAAGGTTGCGCGGGTTCTATCCTCGACGTTGCCGACATCCAGGTGACCGCCGACGGTGTCCTCCTCGCCACCAACCAGACCGTCCTTCAGGACTCGGACAACGAAGTCGAAGTTAAGGAAGACGGCACCAAGGAACCCCGCGGTACACTATATATCTATCGTTGGGCCAATGACGAAAACGGTCTGCCCGCCGGTGCCCCGGAAGAATGGCTCAAAACAATGATTCCCGGATGGTGGTACCGTGCATACTCGGGTACGACATTCGCATACTCGGGCACATCGCAGAACGGTCAAGCAATCGTGGCTCAGCCCTCGACCTACGCCCCCTACAGCCTCCGCGGCACACACTTCCAAGTCAAAGACGGCGCACAGCTCAGCGACGACTATATCTTCGCTCCCTACTCGTCGGCCCGCTCCTTCACGGAAACCATGATGGGCGGCGATTATCGCTATCTCACCTCGCCGCTGAACGAATCAAACTTCTTCGCCGTCAGCTCAACAATCGGTGCTAAAGAATGGGAATTCGCCCACACCAAGAACGCTCTCGAACTGACCACCTGTAACGACCAATTCAAGGCTCTCGGAGCTCCCGGCCAGGTCGGCATCTTCAAATATGCCGGTGCTTCCTATATGGTTGTTCCCGCCAAAGCCGATGACAAGAACGTTGGTCTGACTCTCGTCGACATCAGCCGTAATATCAACAAGGCCGAAGTTGTCTCGACCGTCAACACCACCCTCGAAGGCGTTGAAGCCGCCACTGTCGCAACCTTCGGTGAAGTCGAAGCCAATATCGACCCCGTGGACTACGTTGTTCTCGACGCATGGATCAACCTCTATGTCCTCCGCGACGGCAAACTCACCAAACTCACCACCAAAGGTGTCAAACAGCCGGCTTACAAGACTGAATACGCTTATGGTCTCTCGGTTACTCCCAACGACGGTAACTTCGACGTGACCTACATGGCTACCGGTAACGCTCAGGCCGCTACCCTCGTCCTCACTCCCGCTGAAGGCGAAGCTGTCCGCGTAGCTCTCCCCGCTCCCGTGAAAGGACAGAACACCTATACACTCACTTCTTCCGACGCTCCCCAGGGTACTTACTCATGGGGTATCGAAATCGCTTCGAAACCCTCGCCCACCGCTAACGAAGTATTCGCTGACATCCGTCCCGAAGGCGATACCCGCGGCGGCGCCGTCACTATCACCGATCCCAAACAGCCTTCGTTCGGCTACACCGTTGTCAGCCACGGTAAAGCTGCCGGTATCGATATCTACAACCCCGCAGGTGAAAAAGTCGCTACCCGCGTCTGGAAAGACCACAAGACTTTCGGTGGCGCAGGTAACACCAACCAGTCTGACCCCTTCCGCGGTCACGAACACAAAGGTATGGCAGTCCTCGCCGGCTGGGGCGACAAATCTGAAGGTCTGATCGTTGTCGATCCCCTCCAGGCCGCTGAACCGTTCGGTATGTATGCCGGTACAAAACAGGGCAACGGTAACCACATCCTCGACGGTGTAAACCTCGGTGGTGGCGTTGCAGGTCACTGCTTCGTCGGCGAAGGTGAAAACACCAAACTCTACACCTTCTCTGAAGACCACGAAAACAAGAACGGCGGCGGCTCGACCGAAAACTCTATCGTACGCTATGACCTTGGCGACTCCTGGACTATCGACAAGGCTCCCGTAATCGTAGGATTCAAGAGCCTCCTGGCCAACACCAACGTCGACATGCTCGGCTATGGCAACGGTTTCTTCGCTTCTCAAGTACGTGGCGCCGGCAACAACAGCGCCGGCACCCCCGGTTTCGTCTACATCAGCTGCGAGGACGAAGACCAGGTCTTCAACTCGGCTGACATCAAGACAATGGACAACTGTAACGCCGGTATCGCCATCACCGTCGACGGTAAGAAATTCGCTGTCGGTGAAACAGGACGCATCGCTATCTACGACGTCGAATGGAACGACGGCAAACCCGCTCTGACTTTCTCGACCGAAATCCCGATGACCAAATCAATCGGCTGGAGCCAGATGCGTTTCGACTATGCAGGCAACCTCCACGCTTACCTGCGTGAAAACGGCGGTTACCACGTCTACGCCATGAAGAACGCCAACCCCGTCGTTCTCACTCCCGCTCCCGCTACGATGAACATCGCTATCGGTACCGGTGTCGAAGACGTCGCTGTTGACGCCGCCGAAGCCGAAGGCGAAGCTGT
>CAYVXC010000176.1:2848-4072 GCA_964454925.1 uncultured Bacteroides sp. | reverse complement strand
GTTGTTTTTCTCGAATATTTTTGTTTTCTTTGCAGTCACAAACAATTAAAACTGACTATTACATGACGACTCAGATTATTAACGGAAAAATATTTACTCCGGCCGGATGGATTGAGGGCGGAAGTGTTCTCATTGACGGCATGAAAATCAAGCGTGTACTGACGAGTTCGGAAGTTCTCGACGGCGTTGACAAAGTGATCGATGCTAAAGGCGATTATGTACTCCCGGGCGGTATCGATCTTCACGTTCACGGTGGTGGCGGACGCGACTTTATGGAAGGAACGGAAGAAGCTTTCAAGGTTGCGGTTGAAGCTCATCGCGCTCACGGCACAACGGCGATTTATCCGACGCTTTCTTCTTCTTCGGTTCAGATGATCAAGGATGCAGCCGAGACTTGTCAGAAAATGATGGATGATCCGACGAGCGGTGTTCTCGGACTCCATCTCGAAGGTCCGTACTTTAACCCGAAGATGGCCGGTGCTCAGATTCCCGAATTCATTACGCCTCCTATTGAGAAAGATTACAAGATGCTTGTCGAGGCATATCCATGTATCAAACGTTGGGATGCGGCGCCTGAACTTCCCGGTGCCGAGGAATTTGCACGCTATCTGACTTCGAAAGGTGTTTTGGCATCTCTCGGTCACACGGCGGCCGAATATGACGATGTTGAAAGAGGCTACAAAGCCGGTTTCACCCACGCCACCCACTTTTATAACGCCATGACCGGCAACCACAAAGTCGGTGTCTATAAGCACGCCGGAACAATCGAATCGGTTTATCTGAAAGACGGCATTACGGTTGAGATGATTGCGGACGGAATTCATGTTCCTCCGGTAATCATGCGCCTTGTGCATAAGGAAAAAGGAGTTGAGCGTGTCGCTTTGATCACTGACTCACTTGCTTGTGCGGCCAGTGACTCGAAGACAGCTTTCGATCCGCGTGTAATCATTGAGGACGGTGTTTGCAAACTCGCTGACCGTTCAGCTATTGCCGGATCGATCGCAACCATGGACCGCCTCGTCAAAACCGCTGTCCAGAAGGCAGGTCTGCCCCTCGAAGACGTTGCCCGCATGACATCTGAAACTCCGGCCCGCATCATGGGAGTCTATGACAAGAAAGGCTCAATCGAGAACGGCAAGGATGCCGATATCATGATGTATGACAAAGATCTGAACCTGACAGGTGTGGTTCAGATGGGTCGTGAAATTCCGGTTGCGAAAGAGT
>CAYVXC010000176.1:0-2748 GCA_964454925.1 uncultured Bacteroides sp. | reverse complement strand
GATTCGATCGAAATAGTCATTAAAGATGCCGGCCGTACACTGATTCAGGTCATAGATAACGGGAAAGGAATGTCGGTTACCGATGCGCGAATGGCCTTTGAGCGTCATGCAACCTCGAAAATCAGAAAAGCCGATGATCTTTTTACGTTGCATACAATGGGCTTCCGCGGTGAAGCTCTGCCGTCGATTGCGGCTGTCAGCGAACTCGAGATGACCACTATGCGTGAAGGTGACGAACTCGGGACAAGAATAGTCATCAAGGCATCCAAAGTTGAGAGCCAGCAGCCGGTGGCATCGGTCAGAGGGACAAATATTATGGTCAAGAACCTGTTCTATAATTTTGTAGCGCGCCGGCGTTTTTTGAAGAAAGACAGTGTTGAACTTAGCCATATCGTTCAGGAATTTGAACGTCTGGCTCTGGTTAATCCGGGAATAGCCCTTAAGCTTTCCCACAACGGAACGGTGCTCCATCAGCTTCAACGGAGCTCGTTGCGTGAAAGAATCGGTGCTTTGTTCGGTAAGAACCTCGAGAAAAATCTCATCCCGGTAGAGGCCGATACATCGCTTGCCGCAATAAAAGGCTTTATCTCATTGCCATCCGCGGCCAAAACCCGTGGGGCAAAACAATATTTCTTTGTCAATGGACGCAACATGCGTCACCCTTATTTCCATAAAGCCGTTGTCTCGTGTTTTGAGAATCTTATTGCCAAAGACGCTCAGCCCCAATACTTCCTGAGTTTTGACGTCCCGCCTGAAAGAATCGATGTCAATATCCATCCTAAAAAACACGAGATTAAATTTGAGGATGAACAGTCTATCTGGCAGATCCTGACTGCTTCGATCCGTAATTCGCTTGGGCGTTATAATGTAGGCACAACCATTGATTTCGACAACATCGGTGAACCCGATATTCCGCCTCTCGTTGAAGGTGCTCCTCGGGTTGACAGTCCGGTAGATAATCCGGCCGACCCGGATTATACACCGTTTGCAACTCCCGATTTTGACATGCGTGCATGGGAGGAGCGTCCGGCTGAAAATCGTCTCGATTTCGGATCGGCTATCTCGCGTCCTTCCTCGCTAAATTCCGGGAATTACCTTCGCCGTGAATCGGGCGGTCAGATTAATATTCCGTCAAACTGGGATACACTCTACGCGGCCTTCACGGAGGAGAAGAGCCGGGAACAGTCGCCGATGATCGCCGATGAACCGCGCCGTTCGTTCTGGCAACTCCGAAACCGATACATTTTAACCGAAACCAGTGGTGGCCTTCTGATTATTGATCAACACCGCGCTCATGTCAGTATCCTGTATCATTCGATGATGGATGACAGTAAACGTGGTAACCTTGCGTCCCAGAATCTGCTATTTGAAATGCCCCTCGATCTCGAATCGGCTCAAAAAATTGTCCTTGATTCGTCAATTGATCTAATAGAGCGACTTGGCTTCAGGATTAGAACTTCAGGTGAAGGTTATATGTTGACTGCCGTACCTTCAGTGCTTGATCGCAATGATCCGGTCGAAATGTTGCGCCGGATACTTTCCGATATGATGGAAACAGGTCTTGATATTGAAGACGATGCGATTTCACGCCTTACGCTTACACTTGCACGAGGTGCAGCCATCAAATCGGGTCAGCCGCTTACTCCGGCCGAGCAGGAGCACATTGTCAACAGTCTCTTTAAGCTTGAGTCGCCGCGTTATACCCCCGACGGACACCTCGTCATAGCCGAACTCAATGATGATGCCCTTGCACGACTCTTCTGATATCGTGTTTTTCGAAATTTAGATATTTTCGAAACGTATTTCTATAAAAAACAATCAGAGCGACTTCTCACGAGGTCGCTCTGATGCCGTTTTAATAACTTAAAACAATTACATAACTAACATAAAACACATTTTTTTATTCTTAAATCTTCTACATTTCCCTGCTTATTGACGACCACATTGCGGTGATCGTTAAGACAGGCTGTCAGAAGATTTGGAAATACTAACAATCTATACTAACCCTAAAATTGAATACAGAACTATGAGATTCAGGTTATACTGATTCTACTTTCCGTCTTTAACTATAGGAAACCGAAAAAAGAAACATGTTGGACCGGTAAACAGTCGTTCATCGGTTCGGCATATTTCAACAAATATACGGTGCAATGTTGCAGAAATAAAGTTGAGAGGATTGATCGAAGAATTGATTGGTTAATGGTGTGTTCTTCATGCCTCATTCCCGTTTTGTTGGTTATGCGTGTGTTTGTGTGTTAATGTTCTCTTTAGGTGGTTTACTGTCGAAATTGACGGTAATTGAAAAAGTAAACAAGAATAATCGTAGTCTTGGTCGCCGGTCGCCTCACGGTGACTTTTGACGATGCAAAATTACAAGATAAGTTCCGCTCTGCAAACACAATATAAATAGTTTCAGAATAAAAAAAACTTCGTTATATCGTAACTTCTCTGATTGACAATGTATTATGCATGGAGGATTTTTGGTCTTTTTAGGAAGAAATATAGATTACAAACGGTGATTAAACAAGCGCTGTGAACAAATACGGTTACTTACTGGTTATAGTGTTACCATAATTTTAACTTTAAGCAATCCTTTTCTATGAAAATTAAGAAGTTTGGCCTATATTTCGCTATGGCTGCCGGTGCGTTCTCCTATCCTCATGATGCGGCCGCTCAATCAAATTCACTGGCCGACCACCAGATAGAAGAACTCGTGATGTCTCACCGGATAACATATATGGATGGTCG
>CAYVXC010000175.1:0-4101 GCA_964454925.1 uncultured Bacteroides sp. | reverse complement strand
CGATCTGACGGTCGCCGATGATGAGCTCGCGCTGACCGCGGCCGATGGGCACCATGGCATCTACAGCCTTGATACCGGTCTGGAGAGGCTGAGTCACGGGCTGACGGTAGATAACACCGGGAGCCTTGCGTTCGAGCGGCAGACGGATCAGTTCGCCTTCGATAGGGCCGCGACCGTCGATTGGCTCACCGAGAACGTTGATTACGCGCCCGAAGAGGCCGTCACCAACAGGAATCGAAGCGATTTCACCGGTGCGGCGGACAGTCATGCCTTCGGTCACCGAGTTGACGTTGTTCATCAGGATGACACCGACGTTGCTTTCCTCAAGGTTGAGGGCCACGCCTTTCACGCCGTTTTCAAACTCAACAAGTTCGTTTGAACGGACATTGTCGAGACCGTAGACATGGGCTACGCCGTCGCCGACTTCGAGGACTTTTCCGACTTCCTCGAATGCTACTTTCGAGTTTACGCTCTCGAGTTGCTGTTTTAATACTTCTGAAATCTCGCTGGGATTAATCATTGGTGTATAGGGGGCTTACTTTAAAAGATTCAAACGGAGTTGTTTTAGTTCGTTACGCACCGAAGCGTCGAGGCGCTCGTTGTTGATGTTGACAACGAAGCCGCCGATTAAATCGGGGTTGACAGTGAATGAATATTCGGCTGTCGCGCCTCCGAGATGAGCATCGATCATGGCGGTCAGACGCTGCCGGTCGGGATCGCTCAGAGGGGCGGCCGATTCGATGTCGACCCTGTATATGTTGTTTTTCTGACGATATTCGTCAATAAAAGCCAGTGAAGTCTGTCGGAGACAGTCCATCCGGTTGTTCTGTTCGAGCAGTTTGACAAAGTCGGCGATTATACCGTTGTTGTCAGTCTTGTCGACACCGGCGGCGGTCAGAACCAGTTCTGTCTTTTCTTTTGCCGAAACAAACGGATTTGCAATCACCGACTGAAGCGATTTGTTGTCGGCAAATGCTTTCTCGATGTTCTGCATCCGGGTGTACACTTCTTCGAGTTTACCTTTTTCGGCGGCAAACTTCATGAGTGCTTTTGCATATCGGCGTGGTATCAGTCCTTTGTCCATCCGGAATCAATTTTAGTTTTTCTTATCTTCGATCTGGTCGAGATAGGTGTTGACGAGTTTAGACTGAGCTTTCGGATCGGCCATCTGGTCCTTGACGACTTTCTGGGCGATGTCGAGTGCGAATTCGCTGACCTGGTTACGGAACTGTTGTTCGGCCTGTTTCTGTTGTTGTTCGATAGAGACTTTGGCCGCATCCATGACTTTCTGGGCTTCTTTCTGTGCGGCGCCACGAGCTTCCTCGATGATCTGAGTTTTCATCTTGTCGGCTTCGCGGAGCATGTCGGCCTGCTGGCGGCGTGCGTCGTCGATATATTTCTGAGCTTCGTCGCGAGCGTTGTCGAGCTGTTTCTGAGCGTTCTGGGCATATTCAACGCCTTTATCGATCAGATCAGCGCGATCGCTGACTGTTTTGGTGATGACAGGCCAGGCGAATTTCCACAGAATCAGGAAAAGGATGGCAAAGCCAACGAACATCCAGAAGACGAGTCCAAAGTCGGGTGTAAAGAGTTCCATTTATTTAGCGTGATGCTTGATTTTCGATTAGAATTTGAGAGGAGACAGTGATTTTAAACCTGAAACTGCCGGCATGTTTGGCGGAGCGGCGGACGGATCGGGAGCCGCTCCGCAAAACGTTAACCGGGATTTAGACGAAGAGAGCCAGTACGCAGACAATAACGGCGAACAGAGCCACACCTTCGACGAGAGCGGCGATGACAATCATGTTCGAACGGATGTCGCCTGCCGACTCGGGCTGACGTGCGATGGCCTCCATGGCTGCGGCACCGATTTTACCGATACCGATACCGGCACCGATTGCTGCAACTGCTGCGCCAAGGCTGGCACCGAGTCCTACGAGAGCTTCTGCTGCTAAGATTCCAAACATAGTTTCAAGTTTTAAAGTGATTGTATTTTGATTGAGTTTTTATCTGAATTATCAATTAGAGGCTACTGAAGGAATGACGGTTTTACCATCAGTCTGAGTAGCTTTGTTTTCTTCGTTGTGGGCTTTCTTTTCTTCGTGTTTCTCTTCGTGTTCATGGGCAAGAGAAATGAAGATGGTCGAAAGCATGGTGAATACATAGGCCTGGATGAAGCTGACAAGTACGTCGATTAACAACATGAAGACCGAGAAGAGGACCGAAACCACCGTGGTTGCGCCTCCGGCGACAGGATTGACTGCCGAGAAGATGAAGATGAGCAGAGTCAGCACGAGTACGATCATGTGGCCACCCATCATGTTTGCAAACAGACGGACGGTGAGAGCCGCCGGTTTGGTGAACATGCCGAAAATCTCGATCATCGGCATAATAGGCAGCGGGAACTTGAGCCATAGGGGAACATCGGGCCAGAGAATTTCTTTCCAGTAGTGACGATTTGCAAAAATATTGGTCACCAGGAAAGTCAGAATTGCGAGCACGAGAGTTACAGCGATGTTGCCGGTCAGGTTGGCGCCACCCGGGAAGATCACGACGAGACCGAGGAGGTTCATTCCGAAGATGAAGAAGAACACGGTCATCAGATAGGGAGCGAAGCGCTGAGCCTGGTCTTTAAGAGTCGATTTAACAACGCTGTCATAGATAAAGACAACAAGAAGTTCGACAAAACCGAGGAATCCGCGGGGAGTCTTCATTCCATTCCGGCGGTGATAGCGAGCGAGCGCTATGAGCAGCCATGCCACGAAAATAATCGAAATGATGAGGGCGGCGACATTTTTTGTGATGGAAATATCAATCGAAGGCTTGATTTCCTTCCCGTCCACGATTTCTACAACTTTGCCGTGATAGGGGCTGTCTTTACCTGCAATTTTAAAAAGGGTTCCACCGTCATCGTAGACTTGACCGTGGTCAACGCGCGAGGACATGAATACATGGAATCCGTCGTCAGTCTTGACGATGATCGGGAGTGGAATCGATTTGTGATGATTGAAAGGCACTTCCCAACCATAGCGGTCTCCGAGGTGTTCGAAGATGATGTCTTTGGGGCTGATGGCGCCCTTGTCCCCGTCATGGCTGTCACCCGAAGCCGCGGCTGTCAGCGGGGCGAGGACCAGAACCAGGGTCATGAACATTATTTTGAATAGTCGGGTCATGGATTCTTTATTTTCGAAGCGTTTTGGTTGATTGTCGGGTCGATTAAATCTTATTCGTGGTGAAAGTTTAGCATCAATAGACACACACCGAGATTACATTATTGTCAATGTCGGCCAAACCTCCGTTAATTGAGAAAGAGCCTTCTTTGTCGGTCTCGTCGGTGCGATAGGTAATCGAACCCGGGGTGAGGGTGGAAATCAGCGAAGCGTGATTGTTTAAAACCGTGAAACGGCCCATCGTGCCCGGAAGTGACACGAGTTTTACAGTGCCTTCGAAAAGGATTTCGGTAGTCGATATAATTTTCAGAGTCATGATGGGGTAGATTCGGTAGTTTTTAAACAGTCATTGAGTTTCCGGTTGACTATTAACCGTGTTATTTTACTTCTTCAAGCATTTTCTTGCCTTTGGCGATGGCTTCGTCGATCGTGCCGACATTGAGAAATGCCTGTTCGGGATATTCGTCAACCTCGCCTGACAGGATCATCTTGAAGCCACGGATAGTTTCAGCAAGAGGAACCATAACACCGGGCAGACCGGTGAACTGTTCGGCCACGTGGAAAGGCTGAGACAGGAATCGCTGGGCGCGGCGGGCGCGCGATACGACAAGCTTGTCTTCGTCGCTAAGTTCGTCAACACCAAGGATGGCGATGATATCCTGAAGCTCGTTATACTTCTGTAGAAGCTGTTTGACGGCCTGAGCGGTATTGTAATGTTCCTCACCGATGATGTTCGGGTCGAGGATACGCGAAGTCGATTCGAGGGGATCCACGGCGGGATAGATACCCAGTTCGGCGATTTTACGCGAAAGCACGGTGGTCGCGTCGAGGAAGTTGAACGTTGTTGCGGGAGCGGGGTCGGTAAGGTCATCGGCCGGCACATAGATAGCCTGAACCGAGGTGATCGAACCGTTCTTGGTCGAGGTGATAC
>CAYVXC010000174.1:2770-4134 GCA_964454925.1 uncultured Bacteroides sp. | reverse complement strand
ACCGCTCGCCGCAGAGAACATTACGATTGCATGGGTCGGTTTCGAGTTCTTCGTGTCCCAACCGACTTCGGTCACAGGCACCATCTTCCCCTTTGAGTTTTTAGCATAATAACTCTTTGCTTTAGGGATAAGATCCATCACCGCTTTACCTTCCGCTCCATATTTCACCGCCAGGTCGTGACCATTGACCCAACCTGTAGTTTTATTATAGCGTTCGCGAGCGGTTCCTACTCTTTCTGCAAAAAGATTCCCATCCTTGTCCTCCCAACGGCGTTGCAGGATTACCATAGTCTCACCGCTATCTGCCCCGGGAATCGTCTTTTTCTTACTGAATCCCGACGAATAGATTTTTTCGTTTTTAGGCGGTGCCTGATATTTATAATCAAATCTCAATGCCTTTGGACGCTGTGTGAACGGTATTCCCATATTCATTTTCGAATAGGGATTTTTGGTGTTCTTAACGGGTTCGATCATCTCACCGGTAAATATCGATCCGCCAACGGTCACCTCGATATTTACAATTCCAACCGCACGGCAATGGTCGAATTCACAGACCAGTTTTGCACACTTACCGTGCCCCGGACGATCTTCGGGATATACTGCATTTGACGCTTTGGCCACTCCGGCAGGTTTTGCCAAAACATTCGAGGTCGCCCAGGGCGAGCCTCCGCGATTTTTATATGCCGCCCCTGAGTTGTCGGTTCCGGTCGGCGCAATTTCATAAATTGTCTTGGTTTTACCTCCGAGGAGTTTAGATTCTTTGATATTTCGTGACAGCCAGTTGTCAAAATTGCCAAACGGGATACGCTCGAAAGTCTCGGCCGAAGCACACAGACACAACGTTGCCGCACACGCCAAACTAAGAGTCAATTTGTTTATATCCATAGCCTTATCTTAATTGAAACGCTTTCGAAATCAAAAATGATTTCTTTTTCGAAGTGCAAAATTAATTCTTTTATGGATTATAAACAAATTAACAAGTCAACGAGACTTTTTTCAGGGGACAAATCGGCCGATTTGTCCAACATTGTGTTCAAATCGGCCAATATTTCGAGCGAAGAAGCCTCACCGGCTCACTTCAAATTATCATTGTTATTCTTGATTGATCCTGTTTATCATTTCTTCAGCAACTTCTTTCCACTCCTCTTCCGCGTCTTTATCTTCAAGAACTCTTTGGTATAATTCGACGGCATTTTCTTTTTGCCCTGACTCATAATAGAGATATGCCAAATTACATGTTATCAGATGATCACTGGGTGCAGCGCGGTGGGCCTTTTCCATATATTCAAAAGCTTTCTTCCTATCTCCGGCATAATAAGCCAGTCCGCCTTTGAGAGTAAGAGCTTTCTCATCGTCGGGAAATA
>CAYVXC010000174.1:0-2670 GCA_964454925.1 uncultured Bacteroides sp. | reverse complement strand
TCAATAGCTTTGAAGCATTTCGCGAGAATGCTGTCGTTCCATACTTTCCTTTCTGTAATTGACCCTGCAAGCTGCCCGAGTGAATCAACCAGCATTAAGGCATCTCCCTCCGGAAGTGTGTCACTGTCAAGCACCATAATTGAGGAACCGGCACTATTGAAATAAAGATTAAAGCGCGCCGCGTAAATCTCTGAATTATTAGGTTCCGCTTTCTGCCATTCAGTTAATACACTGTCTGCTTTCTCAAACTCACTATCTTTGAGTAAAACATAAAACGACTGTTTAAAATTGCCGGCCGTAACGCCAAGACACAAAATAAACAGGATGAAGACAATCGGAGACTTTTTCATAATAGAGCGGATTTAAAGTTATCGATTACAAAGTTAATAATATCTTCCGAATATACGCTTTTTTCGACTAACAACATCTTCTCCACTCTGAAAAAACGGCAAAAATACCCCTTTTCACTCTGAAAAAACGGCAAATTTCACTATCTTTGCGCTGAAAAAACGGCAAAAACCGTTCCTTCCACCTTGAAAAAACGGCAGACTTCACCGTTTACAACTAATATACAACCACTTACAAGATGCTCTATCGTAAAGTCAATCTTTATATCGAAGAATTCTACAAGACCTCCAAAAATGCCTTGTTGTTAACTGGTGCACGACAAACCGGAAAGACATATTCAGCGAGATTACTTGGAAAATCATTCAAGAATTTCATTGAACTTAATTTTATAGAACATCCCGAAGCTGTCAACTTATTTAAAGATGTAACCTCAGCGAACGATATTTTGCTCCGCTTATCCGCACTTACCACCCAGCCTATTGTCCCGGGAGAAACATTAATCTTTTTTGACGAAGTCCAAAAATGCGATAATTTGATTACTGCTATAAAGTTCCTTGTTGATGACGGTCGCGCAAGATATATATTAAGTGGCTCTCTGCTTGGTGTGGAATTACAGGATATAAAGTCTGAACCTGTAGGCTATATGGGTATAAAGGAAATGTTCCCGTTAGACTTTGAAGAATTCATTATAAATATGGGAGTAGCAGACGCCATCATATCCAAACTTCAGGAGTCTTACGAAAGACGGATAGCCGTTGATCCAATCATTCACGAGAAGATGATGCAACTATTCAGATTGTATCTCGTTACCGGAGGAATGCCGGAGACCGTAGCAGAATATAAAGAGACGAATAATATCAATACAGTGATGCGGGTGCAAAAGGATATAGTCGCTCTATATCGCAAAGACATCTCGCAATATGCCCAGAAGGACAAACTAAAGATAAAAGAAGTTTTTGACATTCTTCCATCTGAATTAGATTCAAAAAACAAGCGATTTATACTTAAGAGTCTAAACGAACATGCTAAATATGGCCGATATGCTGATAGTTTCCTTTGGTTGAAAGATGCGGGCGTTGCAATACCTGTATTTAACGTTTCAGAACCCAAGCAACCGCTCAAACTGTCGGAGACCCGCAATCTGTTCAAACTATTCAGCAATGACGTAGGATTATTGGCGGCACAATACGCCGACGGTATTCAGTTAAAAATACTGACAGGAGATTCATCAGTTAATATCGGTGCAGTTTACGAAAATGTTATTGCCGAGGAATTGCTTACCCATGGAATCACGCCTTATTATTATAATAATAAACGAAAGGGTGAAGTAGATTTTGTAATATCTATTGGAAACCAAATCGTACCGATTGAGGTTAAATCAGGAAAGGATTATCATCGCCATACCGCTCTGACCAATATGATGACTGATTATCCTGATTCGAGCTATGACGCAATCGTTTTATGTAGTGGAAATGTAGAGGTGATAGACAACATAAACTACCTCCCTATTTACATGATAATGTTTATAAAACCTATAGAGAGCAATATCGGTGTCTATAAGATTGACATGAGTGGCTTGATGTAAAGGCATTATAAGCAAAGCGGCGGCCATCGGGATTCATCCTGATGGCCGCCTGGCTTTATCTATGTTCTATTTTTATCAGTCCTGATTTTCGCGACGGGGACGATCGTTGTCGCGGCGCGGACGGTCACCGCCTTCGCGACGCGGACGGCGTTCTCCGCCATTGTTTTCGCCCTCGCGACGGGGACGACGTTCACCTCGGGGAGCACGCTGAGGTTCGGTCCAACCTTCGGGTTTGGGCTGAAGGGCACGCATCGAAAGACGGAATTTACCAGTCTTTTTGTCGACTTCGATGAGTTTCACTTCAACTTTGTCACCTTCTTTCAGACCCGAAGCAGCCATGTCGGGAAGACGATCCCAAGAGATTTCCGAGATGTGGAGCAGACCGTCGCGGTTAGGCATGAATTCGACAAATGCGCCGAAGTCCATGATCGACCGTACGGTTCCGCTGTAAACTTTACCTTCCTCGGGAAGTTCAACAATAGCATTGATAAGTTCAAGAGCCTTGTCGATGGATTCCTTGTTGGAAGCTGCAACTTCGATGTAACCGCCTTCTTCGATTTCGTCGATCGAAACAGTCGCGCCCGATGCTTCCTGAATACCCTGGATAACTTTTCCGCCCGGGCCGATGACAGCACCGATAAGCTCTTTGGGAATGAGCATGGTGACGATGCGGGGAACGTGGGGCTTGTAGTCTTCGCGGGGTGCCGGGATTGTCTGCTCGATGATGTTGAGGATAT
>CAYVXC010000173.1:0-4149 GCA_964454925.1 uncultured Bacteroides sp. | reverse complement strand
CCGGCAACCATCATGAAGTCGGCCTGACGGGGCGACGAACGGGCTACTTCCCATCCGAAGCGAGCCATGTCAAAACGGGCTGCGCCGAGCGATACGAATTCGATACCGCAACAGCTCGTAGCGAATGTCAGAGGCCAGATTGAGTTTGAACGGCCCCAGTTAATGAGTTTATCGAGCGATCCGACAACAATGTTAGTTCCCGATTCGCGAAGTTCACCGACGAGTTTTTCGATGTATTCGTTGTCTTTCCATGCCTCGTAGGGCATCGATTTGGTAGTTACTTCCATTCCAGAGCACCTTTGCGCCACGCGTAAACGAGGCCTAATACTAATATACTGAAGAACACTGCGATGCTGATGAGACCGGCTGTACCCATCGAGCGCATTTCAACGGCCCAGGGATAAAGGAAAACGGTTTCAACATCGAACATGAGGAAAAGAATCGCAAACAGATAGTAGCCTACGCGGAACTGAGACATTGATTCGCCGCGGGTGGGAATACCACACTCGTAGGGTTCGCCTTTCTGAGGGTTGAACGATTTTGGCGAAATCAGACCGGCAATCCACATGGCGAGGGCTACCAGGCCGGCACCGGTGATTGCGGCGGTCACCGCAAGCAGAGCGTTGTTCGTGATTCCAAAAATGTCTAATGCTATCATGATAAATAATTGATATTGGCTTTACTATGATATCTTGATTGGTTGCTCTAAAACACGTCGGCAACACCGATGGGTGTCGTCGGAGCACAATTTTGCCACAAAGTTAGTCATTTTCCCCGACACGCCATAATCTTTTTTAAGATTTTTTTAGAGCGTTAAGGGAAAATTGAGGAAAATAAGGGTTGTTTATTTGTCGGTGCAGGTCACGTTGTAGGTCGTTCCGTCAACCGTGATTGTATAGGTGAGGTCGATGATACCGCGGGTGAGTTTGAATACAAGATTGCTGACAGGCATTCCGGGCGCAGTCGGTTCTGTACTTCCGGCTGTGTATGCCATGACAGACTCTGCAGTTATGGATAAATTTCCGTTTTCATCGAGGGTATAGGGCAGTTCCTTAATGGTAACTGCAGCCACACTGTTATCGACCGCGACGCTGAAATTGCTGATGGACATATTCGCGAGACCTTTGTCGACATCGAGTTCAACCGTATAAAGAGAGTTTTCAGTTGTATGGTCGTATGATGTACCCTCGATTTTTGCAACGGTCGTACCCCAGGCGGCAAGTGTCGAAGGATAGGAGTGTACCAGGTAGCGGTTGTTGACGGTGTAGCTGATATCGGTGTAGGTAGTACCGATGTAATCATTGAAATATTTCACCCACATGTCAAACGTCAGGTTTGAAATGGTTGGGCAGATGCCTGAGTTGGCGGTTGTTGTAACCGAGGTGGCGTGGATATCGGTCCAGGCATTGTTGAAATCCCATTTGACGGGGCCGACATAAAACGACGGATAAGATTGGTTGTCGGGGAGTTTAATGCCGTTGAAAGTGAGCTGGGCAGTCTGGTCGCCGTAGTTTCGAAGAATATCGTATGTCACATCCTTCTTAACCGTCTTTTCGCCGGTTTCCAGATCGGTGATGACATTGAAATATCCGCCGATGGTCTGAGCGGTGATGGCATCCTTGTCTTTTTTTGACGAGCACGAGGGAAGGACGAGCGCACATCCGATTCCGAGGAGAAGAAGTTTCGAGGTTTTCATTACTGTGGTATGAAATTGATAAATGGATTATTCTGTTTCAAAGTTTAGACGGAGAGTGATACCGAACGAGATCGGTCGGCCGCGCTGGACGAAGCTGTTGCCGATCGATACGAAGTAGAAAGTATCATAGCGGGTATTCGTCAGATTCTCTCCCCAAAGAGAGAGCGAGCCTTTGGCGTGGTTGAAGTCGAGCGATGCGCCGAGGGTTGCATATAGCTTTTGGCTGGCCGTGTTCTCATCGTTCCAGTAGATATCGCCGGCGCCCCGGGTGTAGACGCTCAGCGACGGCCGCGCCTGGGCGACGGTCAGGGGCATCGTCCATGCGGCGCGAGCGAAAATTGTGTGGGCCGGTGCATAGGGGAGACGGTTGCCTTTCAGGTCGGCTTGACCGTTAGAGTATTTGGTGAATACGGCGTTGGTGAAGCCGTATGACCACGAAAGTGTCACGGGGTCGACCGGATTCCATCGGCCCGTCCATTCGACGCCCATGCTCCGGGTCCGACCGGCGTTTGTCATGGCTCGTCCGGTCGTGTTGCCTTCGGGGAAAACGGTCAGCTGTTGGTCGCGGACGGCCATGAGGAAGAGGACCAGCTCGGTATTGAAACGGTGAGACGGAGACGTGTACTCGCCGCTGAGTTCGTAGGTCCACGCTTTTTCAGGACGGTAGGTCAGCATTTGTTCGAGGTCGTATGTCACCGGGACCCCGACTGTCTCCATGAGCTGTTGCTGGAGGACATCGCTGAACATCTGAGTGTTATAGCCACCGGCTTTGTAGCCCTTTGCGACGCGGGCTGACGCGCGCCAGTTGTCACCGTTGTAACCCACGGCAACCTGGGGGAGGAGCTCGTTGAAAGTCTGGCTTAGCGAACCATTGTCGTGTAGGGCCAACTCGCGCTGAGCCAGCGGAATTTGTGCGCCGGTCGGGAGAGCACGATACATGGTTACTGTCGCGTCGACATCGCTCCGGTAGTCGAGCATTGCACGCTCGATGTCCCAGCGTAGCCCTGCCTGGAAGACGAAACGGCCAAGAGTGTAGGCGCTCTGGTGATAGAGAGCGAAGCCACCGTTTCTGATGTCGAAGTCGTTGCCGAGAACCATGCGGCGGTCATCCCATCTCAGCACCATTCCGGCCGGAAGAATGGAATTGACATTATCTTCGATCAGCCGTTCAAGACCTGTGTTCAGAAAGGTAACCGGTGCATTCATGCGCCCGCTTTTATAGAAACCGAAGGCACCTAACAGCCAGTTGTAATTACCGCGCGACCCTTTTGCGAAGATATCCTGGGTCCATGTCCATTCGCGTCGGGCCTGAGTAAGCGTAAAATAGTCCTCGGGCAGAAAGTCCTGATCGAGAGTCATGTTGTCGTCGCTATACTGGACCGAGGTGATGGAGGTGGCGATCATGCGGTTGCCGGTGTAAGAGACGGTCAGCCCATCGGTAAAGTTCGTCCGGCGGTAGAATGTCGGATCGGTGTAGGCTATTTTGCCGCTTTCGAGGCTGGCGTAAGGATAGCCGTTCTGTTTGCCCGCCGTCACCGAGGCCGTGTTCATCAGAGACCATCGCGACTCGGGGTGCCACGACAGTTTCCACCGTGTTCCGCCGGCGTTTTCACGTCCGGAGTGTTCGCCGGTTTCGTCGTTACGGAAAAATCCGTCCGTGTGATTATAATATCCGGTCAGGGATGTGGCAAGTTTCGAACTGAGTCGACCGAACCAACCCGCGCCCACACGGGCTGTGTTGGCCTTGCCATATTCGGCCAACGCCTTGAAACCGTTGAATTTCCAAGGCGAAAGAGTTTTGACGTTGATCTGACCACCCAGAGAGTTTCGGCCGTTGTGGACACCCGACGAGCCGCGGATCACCTCGATGCTTTCGAGATCGATCAACTCGAAGTCATAGTTGTCCTTATTTAAATAAGGTACATTGTCGACGTTGAGACCAACGACTGGTTGGTCGATGCGTGTTCCGAGACCACGGACATAGATC
The DNA here is from genome assembly GCA_964454925.1 of uncultured Bacteroides sp. GTDB lineage: Bacteria > Bacteroidota > Bacteroidia > Bacteroidales > Muribaculaceae > CAG-873. The sequence continues at coordinate 466 of CAYVXC010000173.1, read as the reverse complement.
GACGATGTCATCCGTGACCCATACTCGGGGATATAGAAGTTCGGAGCGATTTCGCTCACGCCCTTCATCGAAGTTACGTTTGTAGCGGTTATTGTGGCTGAGTCGAGACCGGTTACCGGTTCGAGTGGATTGACCGGCATCTGTTTGACGCCTACAATCTCAACATCGCGTAGCTGGGTGACCTGTTGGGTCGGCTCGGCGGGGGAAGACGCCGAGGCTGTGGCAAATACAGCTAACGCGGAGAGGCTGACGATTGGCTTTTTCATTGATTGATGGGTTTTGCGCGACAAAGATAGCTATTTTTTCTCTCACCGCCCTAACAATCCCCCATAAATGTAGGAAGTGTGTCGCAAAACCATCGTAAATGGCAAGAACCCTACAACTCGTGCGTCCGCTGTTAATCAGAATCTTACAACCGGACGCACGGCTCGTGCGTCCCAACTTTTCGCTGCGACATGCGGTTATA
>CAYVXC010000172.1:0-4173 GCA_964454925.1 uncultured Bacteroides sp. | reverse complement strand
CCCGGCGAAATATCCCTTGCTCACAACGGAATACTTTTTCTCGACGAATTTCCCGAATTCACCCGTCAGGTTCTCGAGGTGCTCAGACAGCCTCTTGAAGACCGCACAATCACTGTTAGCCGTGCAAAATATACGGTCGACTATCCTGCCGGATTTATGCTGGTCGCCTCGATGAATCCTTGTCCATGCGGATATTATAATCATCCGACAAAGGCATGTACTTGTTTGCCCGGCGCGGTAGCGAAATATAAGAACCGAATTTCAGGTCCTCTGTTAGACCGCATAGACATCCAGGTCGAAATACTTCCCGTACCTTTTGAAAAGCTGTCTTCAACCGAAGAAGGAGAACCGTCTGAAAACATCCGTCGGCGCGTAGTCAAAGCCCGGGAGATTCAGGAGCGACGTTTTGCGGCTGAACCCGGTGTTCATACCAATGCCCAGATGAATTCACGGCTGCTGAAAAAATTTTGTTCTTTGAGCGAACCGGCTATGAACCGGTTGAAATTTGCCATGGAAAAATACAACATGTCGGCACGGGCATACGACCGTATTCTACGCGTATCACGGACCATTGCCGACCTCGCCGGTTCGGAAGATATTCAGCCTATGCACATCGCCGAGGCGATAGGCTACCGCAATCTCGACCGTGACACCTGGGGCCAGATCACCCTCGCCTAATCAATTATAAGACTGCAAAAGACCACAATATATGGAAGAGAAGAAACTGTTTTTACTCGATGCTTATGCACTGATTTATCGTGCATATTATGCGCTTATCCGTTCGCCAAGAATCACTTCGGATGGCCGTAACACCTCGGCTATTTTCGGGTTCTGCAACACTCTCGATGATATTCTCCGCAAAGAGAATCCGCCTTATATGGCCGTCTGTTTCGATCCGCCTCACGGCGATACTTTCCGTCACGAGGAATATCCCGAATATAAGGCTCAGCGCGACAAACAGCCCGAGGATATAACTTTTGCCATTCCATATATTAAAGAGATAATCGAAGCCTGGGGCATTAAAGTTGTCGAGGTTCCGCGCTACGAGGCTGACGATGTTATCGGAACCTTGTCGGTCGAGGCCGACCGTCTCGGTTTCACTACCTACATGATGACGCCCGACAAAGACTATGGTCAGCTCGTCACCGACCGGGTATTGATGTATCGTCCGGCTTTGAAAGGAAAAGATTTTGAAATTCGTGGTCCGCGTCAGGTGTGTGAGCGTTATGGAATTTCCTCGCCGCGTCAGGTCATTGACCTTCTGGCGCTCGAAGGCGACGTCAGCGACAATATTCCCGGATGTCCGGGAGTAGGGGAGAAGACGGCTGCCAAACTCATTTCCGAATGGGGATCGGTGGAAAATCTGATCGAGCATGTGGGAGATCTGAAGGGAGCATTAAAAACAAAAATCGAGACAAATGCCGGGCAGATTCTTTTTTCCAAACATCTTGTAACTATCAAGACTGATGTTCCTCTCGATGTCACTCCCGACAATCTGGCAAGACGAGAACCCGACATTGACCGTCTTACCGAAATATTCAAGGAACTCGAATTCAAATCATTTCTCGGCCGGTTCGGTAAACCTGAAAGAACCGTGGTTGAAAAACCGGTCTCGGTTGCCGGTTCGCTGTTTGACAATCTTGACGAGGATGACCTTGAAGAAGAATCCTTACCCCGGACGCAGTCGGCGGTTATCCCCGAGATATGTCTGACCGCTGATGACGTTGCCAATCTTGTCAAGGAAGCCCTTCGCCAAGAAATGGTTGCTGTTTCTCTCTATGCCGAGGGCGAGGAGGCAATGACGGCCGTATGGAAAGGACTCGGTGTCAGTGCGTCGGAAAGTCTGAATTTTTATATTCCCGTTGAAAATTTCGAGCGCGATACATTGGCCGAGTTGCTTTCGCCTCTCTTCAATACACCGACTGTCCGGGTCGCCAGTCACGATGTCAAACGCGACATCATCATTCTCAGAAGATTCGATATAGAATGGTCGGCGGTTTATGCCGACACGGCTATTTCCCATTATCTACTGAAGCCAGAGTCGAAGCACGAATTACCCGATGTAGCCCTGACTACTATCAAACTTGTCATGTCTGACACGAGTCTAAGCTCGACCGAGCGTCGAAAACCACTCACTGGCCCCGTGGAGGTGATCGCCGCCCGCGTCGCCGAACGCGCTGACGCTGTAAGACGTCTTGTCGGCCCGCTTTCAGATGCTATTAAGGAGGAAGGGCATGACTCTCTGCTGGATGACATCGAACTTCCGCTTGTCAGAGTTTTGGCCGAGATGGAATGGACCGGAGTCAGAATCGACACTCACGAACTATCAGAAATGTCAGTCAAATTGACCCGGCGTCTCGATGAGCTTCAGGAAAAATGTTGGGAAATGGCCGGAACGAGGTTCAACATCGGGTCTCCTGCTCAGGTCGGGGAGGTTCTTTTTGAACGCCTTCAGATTGATCCCAAGGCTAAAAAGACAAAAAAAGGCGCATGGTCGACTACTGAAGAAATTCTTGAAGGCTATCGCCACAAATGGCCGATCGTTGATCTGATACTTGAAATCAGAGGCCTTAAAAAACTGCTGGCCACCTATATAGATTCCTTACCTAAGCTTATCAATCCGCGGACCGGAAAAATTCACACAACCTTTAACCAGACCGTAACAGCTACCGGACGAATTTCGTCTACAAATCCCAATCTCCAAAATATTCCGATTCGAACCGACGAGGGTCGCGAAATCCGCCGGGCATTTATCGCCGATCCGGGCGATCTGATAATGAGTGCCGACTATAGCCAGATCGAACTCAGACTGATGGCCGACATGAGCGGTGACGAGTCTATGATCGAAGCCTTCCAGACCGGTCAGGACATTCACCGCGCCACGGCTGCAAAAATCTATCATATTGCTCCCGAAGAGGTCACCGACAATCAGCGTCGCGCGGCCAAGACAGCCAATTTCGGCATTATTTATGGAATCTCGGCCTTTGGTCTGAGTCAGCGACTCGCCATTCCGCGAGCCGAGGCAAAAGATCTCATTAACGGCTATCTTCGCACCTATCCCGGTGTTGACCGCTATATGAGTAACGCTATTGAAAGAGCAAAGGCCGACGGATATGTGGAAACTGTCAAAGGACGCCGCCGCTATCTGCCCGATCTGACCTCGCGCAACGCCGTTGTCCGTGGATATGCCGAGCGCAACGCCATCAATGCGCCGATTCAGGGCTCCGCCGCCGATATAATAAAAATCGCCATGATAGACATTGCTCATGAGATAGCCGTCCGAGCCATGCGTTCACGAATGATTCTCCAGGTCCATGACGAATTGGTCTTCAACGTGGTCCCCGACGAACTCGATGAACTCAGGAACCTCGTCATCGAAAAAATGGAACACGCCTATCGTTCGCGTGTTCCCCTCGATGTCTCCGCCGGCGTAGGCCACAACTGGCTCGAAGCCCACTAACCCCAATAGAATAAATGGGAGATTTGGGAAGATTGGGAGTTTTATGAAGATCCCATGATTCCCAAAAATCCTAAAATTCCTAAAACTGAAAAAGATGGAATTTCTAAAACCCAAGGGTGACTATCGAGAACTCATAGTGTATAAAAAAGCTGAGTGTATCTTCGATCTGACATATCACTTTGCCCATAGATTTCTCGGGAGAGGCGATAGAACTGTCGATCAAATGATTCAGGCTGCGCGAAGTGGTAAACAAAATATCATCGAAGGTTCCGCGGCTTCTGTAACATCACGTGAAACTGAAATTAAACTCTTCAATGTTGCAAAAGCAAGCTTTGATGAACTTTTGGCTGATTATGAAGATTATCTGCGTGTACGAAATCTGACATTTTGGGACGAAATGAAGCAAAAAGAAGTTCGGGCGTTTTGTGCCCGTAATAATGAATCTGCCCTTTATCGACAGGTTGCACCGCTACGCGATGATGTGACTTTGGCCAATCTTTCAATCACGCTTATTCATCAGGAAATGTTTTTGCTAAACAAACTGATTGAAAGAGCCAAAAAAGACTTTATCGAGCAAGGAGGAATTCGTGAGGAAATGTCCCGCGCTCGTCGCAACTACCGCGACTCCCACAAATAGTTTATTACAACATTCCTTTATCCTAAGATTAAATTTTCGTTGATTGATAAAATAATCTGAAAAAATTACTAACTTT
>CAYVXC010000171.1:0-4177 GCA_964454925.1 uncultured Bacteroides sp. | reverse complement strand
AATGTGACGGTTGAAACGCTTGGTAAAAAATGGGTCAAAGGACAAGCGGTAATTTACATCGGCAAAGCCGGAGACCCCGGTAGTAATGCGACTCTTCAGAAACGGATTCGTCAATACATCCGATTCGGAGAGGGCAAGCCGGTCGGTCATCAGGGCGGATGCTACATCTGGCAACTCGCCGACGCAGCCGACCTCCTGTTTGCCTGGAAACCGCTTCCTGACGGAAATCCTTCGGTGGAAGAAAGCAAGATGATTCAGGAATTCAAGGCCCTGAACGGCGGCATGAGGCCGTTTGCGAACAGGAGAGACTGATGAGATTCTTCTACGACAACAAGTTCAATTTCCTCGGATTCTCATACAATATGAGCGTGTTCGGGGCATTGGCAGGAGTGGTGGCCTTCATCGGGATGCTGCTCATCATGACTGTCTTTATGCCCCTTTATCCGCTCTGGTACTACCTGGCCATGAAAAACTGGGACAAACTTGTTGTCACCGATCCAAGAGACCGTTTCTTCCATTTTTCCGGTGTAAAGCCACGCGTATTTGACATGACCCGTTTCGAGTGGAAAATGTTGCTCGTCACATGGATTTTTGCAGTCATCGCAACCATCATCATTATCGTCAAGGGCCGGGAAACCGAGAAAAGACAAAAAGAACTCAGTAAAATCGAAGAACTGAGACGCGACCGGAAAATACGCGAGGATTCAATCCGCTACCTTAAATGGCAACGCGATAACAGCAATTACAATCCGGCGAACATTTCAAAACGTTCAGTCGCACCATCCCGGGAACTCGACTACTTTGAAAGGCACAGAGATGACTACCTCGACGACCCGGAGGACATACTGATCTACCCCGACGAAATCTTTGACTTCTACGCTGACTGACGCCCCGCGCCGTCAGCTGATGCGCGACCAGTCGAGGGTCTTGTTTGTTGCCAGCGCAAGCGACCGGGCAAAGACACGGTTCTCGGGCCGCGTCAGCATCGGATCGCTGTCAAGGAAAATCTCGGCTTCGCGGCGGGCGAGCTGAACGATCTGACCGTCAGTGGCAAGATTGGCGATTTTCAGGTCAAAAGGAATCCCGCTCTGCATTGTTCCTTCAATATCTCCGGGCCCGCGCCATTTCATGTCGGCCTCGGCGATGCGGAATCCGTCGGTGGTCTGGGTCATCAGTTCCAGACGGCGGCGGGTTTCCTTCGAGAGTCTGGTCTTCGACATCAATACACAATAGCTCTGATCGCCTCCACGACCGACACGTCCGCGGAGCTGATGAAGCTGGGACAGACCGAAACGTTCGGCGTTTTCGATGATCATTGTCGTGGCGTTGGGCACATTGACCCCGACCTCGATAACCGTCGTTGCCACGAGAATCCGTGCCTCTCCCCTGACAAACAGCCCCATCTGATAATCTTTCTCGTCGGGTTTCATCTTTCCGTGGACAAACGCGACCTTGTAGTCGCGAAAAATGTCCCTTATGTACTCATATCCCTCCTCGAGGCTAAGAAGGTCGGTCTTTTCGTTTTCCTGAATCAGCGGATAGACTATATAGGCCTGGCGACCGGCTTTCAACTGGCTCCCGAGCCCCTGCATGACCCTGAACCTCTGGTCATCGGTCCGGAGCGTGGTCACGATCGGTTTGCGTCCCGGCGGCAGTTCGTCAATGACCGACACATCCAGGTCGCCATAGAGGGTCATGGCGAGAGTGCGTGGAATCGGGGTCGCCGTCATCACCAGGACATGAGGCGGAATCGGACCCTTCCCCCAAAGCCGTGCGCGTTGGGCGACTCCGAACCGGTGTTGCTCGTCGATGACGGCCAGACCGAGGGCCTTGAATCTTACCGGGTCCTCGAGCAGCGCGTGGGTCCCGACTATTATGTGAAGCGATCCGTTCTCAAGCTGTTCATGGATCTCACGCCTTTCCTTTGCGCGGGTCGACCCGGTCAGCAACCGGACATTTATTCCGATCGGCGCTACCAGTTTCGAGATCGTTTCATAGTGTTGAGTCGCGAGAATCTCGGTTGGCGCCATCAGACACGCCTGATAGCCGTTGTCGAGAGCCATCAGCATCGACATCAGGGCTACCAGTGTCTTTCCGCTCCCGACATCGCCCTGCACGAGCCGGTTCATCTGGCGGCCGGTGTTGACGTCGGCGCGTATTTCTTTCAGCACCCTTTTCTGCGCTCCGGTCAGCTCAAAAGGCAGACACTCGGAATAGAAACGGTTGAAGAACCGTCCGATAGTCACGAACCGGTAGCCCGTGCTTGCCGATTTGCGTGTCCTCGCCTGCCGGAGCATGTCGACCTGAATAAAAAACAGTTCCTCGAACTTCAGTCTTAAACGGGCGCGGTTAAGCGACTCGGCGTCGGCCGGCGAATGGACCGTCATCAGCGCGTCCCGGAGGGGCATCAGCTTGAGGCGGTCGACCACCGAGGGCGGCAGGGTATCTTCGATACGCGGGTGAGCATCAAGAAGCGCGCGCATCCATCCGCCGATTGTCCGCGAAGTAATCCCGCGACGTCTCAGTGGCTCGGGTATCGAATAGACACCGCGCAACCCGACCATGGCTCCCGGTGCTCCCGGTGGATCGACTTCGGGATGAGCCATCGACCACCGGCCTGTCTTGCCGTAGTATTCAGGCCGGCCGAAGACAACATACTCGTTACCGACGTGATAGGCGTCGCGAAGTTTGTTGATGCTGTTGAACCAGACGATTTCAATAATTCCCGTACCGTCGGAGAAAGTTCCGACCAGACGTCGTTTCGCGCCTTCGCCCATGACCTGAAAATTCAGGAAACGCCCGCGGAGTTGAAGTGCGGGCATCTCGCCCGCCAGATCGCTTATTTTGTAGACCGAAGTGCGGTCGACATAGTGGAGCGGATAATGCCTGATAAGGTCATAGGCCGACGAGATGTCAAGATGTTTTTTGAGCAACTCCCCTCGCGAAGGCCCTATCCCTTTGATGAATTTCGGGTCGAACCGGCGGAGACTGTTCATCGTTGTTCGGTTTCGTTGTTTAGCGCCATCAGGACCCGGGCAATATCAAGATCGCCGCGGTTCGTGATTTTGATATTCCGGTGATCGCCCTCAACGAGCCCGACCTCAATTCCGGCGGCCTCGGCCACCGACGCATCGTCAGTGAAAGTCGGGTCGGCCTCCCGGTGATAGGCATCAGCAATCAGACGCGCCCTAAAACCTTGGGGAGTCTGTACGGCGCGATAGACCGAGCGGTCGACCGGCCGGCTTTCGTCTGGTCCCGTTATTTCCCTGATAGAATCGGTCAGCGGCACAACCGGAACCACCGCACCACGGGCCCTGACTCCGTCGATGACATTCCCGATTACGCGGTTGCTCACCAGCGGGCGCGCTCCGTCGTGGACCAGCACGATGTCATCATCGGCGATGCCTCCGGTCTCAATGGCCTTTATGGCGTTCTTCACCGAGTCAAAACGTGTCGCTCCACCAAAAACTATCTCCGGCGAATCAAAACCATACCGGCGGGTGAGATCATCCCAATAGCCCGCCATCGACTCACTCAGGACGAGCTTGATCGCAGCCCCCGGCAAAGCACGGCGAAACGCCTCGATGGTCCTCATGACCACCGGGCGTCCGTCGAGATTCTGAAACTGTTTGGGTACATCGCCACCGAAACGCGTTCCGCTTCCGGCCGCGACAATGACGACGTGTATCATGGTTCGTAGTTGATTACCAGGCGAAAATAGGATAGTCGGCCATTGTCGCGTTCACCTTCTCGCGGACTTTGGCAATCGTTTCGGGGCTTTCGGGCGCTGAGAGAACGGTATCGATCAGATCGGCGATTTCGCCCATCAGAGCTTCGTTTGCTCCGCGGGTTGTGATTGCGGGTGTTCCGAGGCGGATTCCCGAGGTCTGGAAAGGCGAGCGGCTGTCGAACGGAACCATGTTTTTGTTCGCTGTGATGTCGGCTTCGACGAGGACTTTTTCGGCCACCTTACCGGTCAGTTCGGGGAACTTGGTCCGGAGGTCCACGAGAATACAATGGTTGTCGGTTCCGCCCGAAACAATTTTATAACCCTTGTCAAGAAGCGCGCCGGCGAGAGCCGCTGCATTCTTCTTCACCTGGGTCTGATAGGTCTTGAATTCGGGCTGGAGTGCTTCGCCGAACGCCACGGCCTTGGCGGCGATGACGTGTTCGAGCG
>CAYVXC010000170.1:1834-4209 GCA_964454925.1 uncultured Bacteroides sp. | reverse complement strand
TTCAAATATTTCCTCTCGATCGCACTCGGTGCCAACCCGACCGAAGTCGAAGGTATCGTTATCGGCGGTCACGGTGACACCACCATGATTCCTCTGGTTCGTTATGCGGCTTACCGCGGCATCCCCGCTTCGACTCTTCTTCCCGAAGAACAGCTCGCAAAAGTTGCTGCAGACACAATGGTCGGCGGTGCTACCCTGACTAAACTGCTCGGAACTTCGGCTTGGTATGCTCCCGGTGCAGCCGGAGCACAGGTTGTTGCTGCTGTCCTCCACGATCAGAAGAAACTCATCTCTTGCTCGGCTCTTCTCGACGGAGAATATGGTGAAAAAGATCTTTGCATCGGTGTTCCCTGTATCCTCGGCAAGAACGGTATCGAAAAAATCGTTGAATTCGACCTCAACGATGCCGAAAAAGAACTCTTTGCGAAGAGCGCCGAAGCCGTTAAGAAGACCAACGCCGCTCTTGCAGGTGTTCTCTGATTCATAAGGCTTTTAAACATAGAGGGGCATTGCACGACTCCGAAAATGAAGCTGATGCTTTAAACGTAGAGATAGGATCTGCAAACCCCGACGGACAAGAAGTCATTGCGCTCGTGAAGTCGAAATAATCTGACTGAAGATCGTGTCGCAGTGACTTCTTGTTAGTATCTTTCATAATCAAAATTTATTACTACTCCAACAGAAATGAAAAAGTTTTTTTATTCGTTTGCAGCAGTAGCGTTGATGTCGCTGACAGCATGTGCCCAAAGCGGTGACAGCAAATCAGATGCAGATTCGACTGCCGAGAAATCACAGCAGTATATGGAAGACATCAATGCCGGTGAAGAACCTGTCACTCTGGCTGAAGAAGCCGCAGCTACCGAGCAGTCCGGAATCGCTACCATGGATGACCGTGCGGCCGTTGCCGTCCTGGCTGATGACAATGCTTTCCGTCCTGACAAAAAGGTTAACCGCCTGACAATTCTCGATTTCAACGCAACGTGGTGTGGCCCGTGCAAGCTTTTCGGGCCTGCTTTTGAACAAGTCGCTGAGATGTATGGAAATCAGGCCGATTTCTATTCGGTCGATACCGACGAAAATCCTGAAACGACTCAGGCATTCGGAATCAAGTCAATTCCCTGTGTTGTCTTCATCAAGCCCGACGGAACAATTACAAAATATGTCGGTACCGATGATCTTCTCCCGTCAAGCCCGAAAGCTCCCGTCGCCGAGAAGTTCGAAAAACTTGTGAAATCCTATCTCTAAGCGGATATCGCAGAACCGTGTGTTAAAGTAGGGACGCATTTTTATGCGTCCCCTTTGAATTACAATAATTTAGGCCGGCGATGTTGCAGATCCGCGAGTTTAAGCTAAAAGTTGCATCCCCTGTAGGGGCGCTATATATAGCACCCACCGCGATATGGCGCTGATATTCAAGGTTTAATGTCGAGTGGGGCGCTATTTATAGCGCCCCTACCAGGTGCTCGGGATGTCCAAAAATCAAGCTGACGGGTAGTTCTGCAACAGTCCCTACAGAGGTCCCGGTTTTATAGCTTCAATTAGGTTGGATAAACCTCCATTGTTGATTTCATGGAATTAATGTTATAGAATCAGATTATGAAACTTCAGGATATTAAGCGCGAAATCAGGCGCACCATGAATATCGAGACGTTGAATCCGATGCAGGGCGCGGTGGCTGCCTCTGATGCCCGACGTTTGATTCTTATTGCTCCTACCGGTTCAGGAAAGACACTTGCTTTTACGATCGCCGTCCTTCGACGTATCAGTGACTTTAAGACGGATGTCTCGCCGAGAGCGGTCGTCATCGCGCCGTCGCGAGAACTGGTCCAGCAGATTTACAATGTCATCAGACCGCTTGCGTCGGGACTGAAGGTGCTTGCGCTTTATGGCGGGAATGCTTTTTCGGCTGAGGAGTCGTCCATTCGTGGTGCGGTCCCCGACATAGTGGTGGCCACCCCCGGGCGGTTGCTCGATCATATCAATCGTCAGACCATCGATGTCAGCGAAGTCCGGATTCTTGTCCTTGACGAATATGACAAGACGCTCGAACTCGGTTTCCATGACGAGATGAAGAAGATTGTCCGGCGGACAGGTTCCGCGCGTCCGAAAGGAGTTCTTGATTTTGTTATGCTGACCTCGGCAACCCGTCTCACCGAGATGCCCGAATTTGTCGGACTCGATTCTGCCGAGGTGATTGACATGACCGCTGAATCAGACATCAAGAAAAGGCTGAGAATCGTCAACGTCCCCTCGCCGGGAAAAGACAAACTCGATACTCTTGCAGCGCTTGTACGCTCTATTCCCGCTGGACCCGTGATTGTCTTTGTCAACCATCGCGAGAGTGCGGAGCGGGTTTGGAACGGATTGAAGAGCCG
>CAYVXC010000170.1:0-1734 GCA_964454925.1 uncultured Bacteroides sp. | reverse complement strand
TCTTTGTCAACCATCGCGAGAGTGCGGAGCGGGTTTGGAACGGATTGAAGAGCCGACACATCTCGGCCGAACTCTATCACGGCGGACTTGACCAACAGAATCGCGAAAAGGCTTTGGCTGTTTTTGCATCAGCCGGGGCGAGAGTGCTTGTTGCAACCGACCTCGCGGGACGCGGCATAGACATCGACGGAGTCGAAGCGGTCATCCATTATCATCCGGCGATCAACGCTGAGACGTGGACTCACCGCAACGGCCGGACGGCCCGTGTCGACAAGACCGGGAATGTCTTTGTCATCTCAGCGCCCGATGAACCTCAACCCGAATTTGTCACGACCGAAAACGACTATTATCCCGATATGACGGCCGAGTTTGCGGTTGAGGCTCCAATGACTGTCCTTTATTTCGATCTCGGAAAGCGTGACAAGATTTCTAAGGGCGATATCGCGGGTTTTCTGATGAAGGAGATTGGACTAAGCGCAGATGCTGTCGGGAAGATCTCTATATTTCCGTCATATTCTCTTGCGGCAGTCCAGCCTGACAAAGCCGGCGAAGTTATTGCCGTTTCTAAAAACGCGAAATTGAAGAACAAACGTGTCCGCGTGTCGGTAGCTTGAACAGGAGCTGTCTCGTATTATCAAAGCAAAACAGAGTCCTCGTTGTATGGGGACTCTGTTTTGGCTTTATATCCGATAAGATAGGATTATTTGGCGGGGTTGGTGCGTTCGGGGTTGATGATCCTGAATGTGAACGAGCTTTCGGAGGTGGCGTTTGTGGCCGGTTCGAATTCAGTGACCTTGATGTCGTTGGCGAGTGTTCCGCGGGTGTAACCGGCATAGACGGGAGCGACGTTGACAGTCACGTAGTGAGACTTTTCGGAGTTTTCGGGAGTAGCAATGTTCCAGACCCAGGTACTGTAGAAAGTCATCTCTCCGGTCGAGACTTCGGGGAGGCCGACGGTGTAGGACTTGTTGCTGACGGGGAGGCCTCCGATATTGCAGTCAAATGAAACCTGGCCGTTCTTCGACAGATTGACGATAGTCACGCCGGGGAGCTCGCGTTCCTTGAGGTTGTTCCATGTCCATGAGCCCGAATCGACACGTTTGTAATTGAGTTTGTCGTTGGCTCCGCCTACGAGAGTAGCATCGAAGACGAAGTGGAGACCGCCGTCGTAGGTCTTTCCGTCGGTAGTGAGTTCGGGTGAAGGGCCCAGACCGACAAAGGTGGCGTTGTCGTCGATCTTGGCATTGACCTGACAAGAAGTCAGATAGAAGCCGTGGTTGACAACGGGTGATCCGTTGACTTTATAGGTCCAGCTACCGTTATTCATCAGATCGCTGTGGACGGTCATCTCGGCTTCCACGATGTAGAGGTCACCGGTTAGACTTCCCGAGAAAACATACATCGGGTAAATCTTATAGAGAATGTCGACACTGGCGCGTTTTGACAGCGCATCACCGAAGTGCCAGCCTTTTTCTGTCAGCTGATCGGTGGTCAGCGCGACACTGAACGTATGGCTAACTTCCTGGGGACGGAAACGGCGGATGATATTGTAGCTGTAGGGGTCGTTGGACATGAAGCTGGGAGTCGTCACGCGGTTGACCCAGGTCGAGAAGCTATTGAGGGGCACGTCGCCGTCATCGAGCGAGACTTGTTTGAAATCGTCAAGGAAATAATATTTTCCGACATTGTTGAATCCATAGACCTCACATGGGTTTCCGCCCTGGCTGTTGCCGT
>CAYVXC010000169.1:0-4209 GCA_964454925.1 uncultured Bacteroides sp. | reverse complement strand
GGTTTTCAACTGTCGGTCGTAGCGGTTGCGGGCTTACTGACCTTCGGCCGGTTGACTGATCGGTTACCCGTCAGGAACAGAGCATTACGGATGGTTCTCGACTTGTTGGTCATCCCGGTCGTGGCCCTCGTCTCAACGATAGTCCTGACTATATTCTATTTCCATAGTATTCCGTTGAATTTCTGGATAGCGAATGTCTGCGCGGCGGTCTTTGTTCCGTTTGTGCTCGGAGTCGGATTTGTCACGGTAATAATCGGTATGATAGGTTTCCCGACCGCATGGCCGGCCGGCCTGACCGATGCTCTCAGCGGTCAGATGAACCGGGTTGTGGAATCAGTCGGGGAGTTGGGTGGGGCACCTATGACCATCTTTTTAAGTGACGTTGAGCTCTGTCTCGTCGGTCTGTCGGTGTTGACCCTGGGATGGCTCTGTGTCAGGCCCGGTCGCCTGAGCGGTATGACAGCGGCTGTTGTTGTCGCCGCGACCACCATTGCTCTGTTTCTGACGGACCGGGAGATACCCGCGGCCGAACTTTATGTTCCCCGTCATTCGTGGTCGACCGATATTATAATCGCTGACAATGGCCGCGTCTTTGTCTGGACCGTCAGCCGGCGCGGAAACGGTGACACCGGCGAAATGCTCGAACGAAACTACCGCGACTTCTTCCGCCATCGTGGAGTTACAGGCCCGGATACATTGCCCGATTCCTACAACGGCGCTAAAGTGACCCGACGCGGTGATCTGGTCTCTGTCGGGTCATGGAAGTTAGGAGTGATTAGAAGTGATTCCGTTGTTCCCGATGTTCACCTTGATTACGCTCTTCTGACCGCAGACTTCAGGGGAAACGTCGTGAAACTATGTGAACAACTCGATGCTGATACAGTCCTGCTTCCCCGGCAGATGCATTCTCGACGCGCCCTTAAACTCATATCGCGGCTTAACGAGGTTGGAGTTCCGGTCAGACGTCTGACCGATAGACCTCTGGCTCTTGTTGTCGAGTGACGAACACCCCGGTCAGGCTGATTGTTAATATTCTATGACTCCGAATAAGCGATATAAACGACAAAAAACCGGATTTTGGAAGCGCTTGGCCGATGAATTCGGCTCTGAGCGTCGGTCGTTTGTGAGTTTTACCCACCGGGCTCATAGAAATATTGAAATTGGTTCGGAAATACTTACCTCTATTGGCTATCTGGCAGCTGTCGTTACGCTGGTCGCTTTGGTTGTGCTGGTCGGTTTTGACCACGATGCCGGGTCTCGTTCGGCGATCAGGTTGGTACTCAGAATCTGTCAGGGAATCTTCGCGGCCTCGGTCGGGTATGACCTCCTTTTGAATTTCAGGACCCTCAGGCGTAACAGCACAATCCTGCGCTGGATCGTTGACGGGGCTATGCTGGTGACTGTCGCCCCGTGGCTCTATCCCCATCCCGAGGCGCCATGGATTGAGTGGCTTGAACGGGTTCTTTACAGCAACTATTTCCTGTATAGCGTTATGACGGCCTATTCGGTGCTCGAACTGTCGACCGGGTTGACGCGGCTATTCGGGAAACGCCTCAATCCTTCGCTCCTGCTCGGAATAAGTTTCATGGCTTTCACGATTATCGGGTCGTTTGTCCTCATGATGCCGAAATGCACATTGCATGGCATAAGCTATATCGATTCTCTTTTCGTCTCCGGGAGCGCTGTCTGTATCACCGGGCTGACACCGGTCGACGTAGCCACCACCTTCACTCCGCTCGGGAATCTCGTCCTCGCAATCCTTTTTGAGGTCGGCGGATTGGGAATTCTTACCTTCACCTGTTTCTTCGCTCTGTTTTTCAGCGGAAACCAGTCGATCTATAATCAGATGCTTGTCCGCGACATCGTTTATTCAAAGTCAATGAAGTCGCTCGTTCCGACTCTTCTCTACATCCTCGGATTCACGGTTGTAATAGAGGCAATCGGGGCCGTTATGCTATATGCTACCACCCCCGATTCGCTCGGCATGGATGTCGAGACAAAAGCCGCTTTTGCGATCTTCCACTCGATTTCCGCATTTTGTAATGCCGGTTTTTCGACAATTGAGGGCGGTATGGCTAATCCCGAGCTTATGGCCGGCAACCAAACATTTTATGTCGCGCTGTCTGCCCTCATTCTTGCCGGTGGAATCGGATTTCCGATTCTGGTCAATATCAAAGACGCCCTTTTCATGCGGATAGGGCGAGTATGGAACCGCATAATCGGACGTCGCAGCAAGCCGCGGCCGATTCACCTCTTCGACCTGAACACAAAGCTTGTTGTCGTTACCAGTCTCACGCTGCTCGCGGTGTGTACGGCTGTATTTTTTATCGTCGAATCGGGCAACACGATGAAAGGAATGCCTTGGGACAAACGGCTCGTTCAGTCAATCTTCAATTCGCTAACACCCCGAAGCGCGGGTTTTGTGTCGCTTGATCCGGCATTGTTTTTAAATATCACCTGGGTAGTCGTTCTTTTCCAGATGTGGGTCGGTGGCGCCTCTCAGTCGATGGCCGGCGGTATCAAAGTCAATACCCTCGCTACGATTCTCATAAATCTCCGTTCAATAATTACGGGGAGACCGACTGTAACGGCTTTTAACCGGAACATCGCGATTCCGTCTGTGCGTCGGGCCAACGCGGTCGTGACGCTTTCGGTCCTGACCACGCTGGCGACTCTCATCCTTGTGCTTGTTTTCGATCCGGCACTCAGACTGAAAGATGTTGTTTTCGAAGTCGTTTCAGCTGTCTTTACCGTCGGCTCATCAATGGGTATAACCCCGGAACTTTCGGTCGGATCGAAGATTACACTTATTGTCGCCATGTTCCTGGGGCGCGTGGGACTCGTCTCTCTGATGTCGGGAATGTTTACTTCGGGAAACCGTGTCAGCGGTGTCAGATTGCCCGATGACAACGTTATTATAAACTGATTAAACTTAGCAGAATATGAAATGTATAGTAATAGGCCTCGGAATCTATGGATCCAATCTTGCACGCGACCTTTCGGCGATGGGCAACGAAGTCGTTGCGGTCGATTCCAAATCGACGGCTGTCGAAAATGTCAAAGATTATGTAGCCACGGTCTATCAGCTCGATTCGACCGATGAACACCAGATGTCGATACTCCCGGTTGCAAGCGTTGACCTTGTGATAGTCGCTATCGGAGAAAACTTCGGGGCAAGTGTCAAAACTGTCGCTATTTTAAAAAAGATGGGCGCCCGCCGGCTCTATGCCCGCGCTATCGACGAACTTCATAATTCGATTCTTGAATGTTTTCAGCTTGACCGCATTCTCACTCCCGAACAACGCGCGGCATCGGATCTCACACTTGAAATGGCTCTTGGAGCGCGGGTGGAGACGATGGCAGTCAACGAGGACAATATAATCGTTCGCTTCACCGCGCCCGAACCTATAATCGGTCTTTCTTACGGAAATCCGGTGATACTCGATGCTCTCTCAATCAGACTGATCGCCGCCACGCGTCCGAGGACAAAAAAGAATCTGATGAGGCTCGAAACCCGACACGAAGAACTCCTCGATCTCGGCGACGGATCGCTCAAAATCGAGCCGGGGGACATTCTGACATGTTTCGGCAGCCGCAAGTCATTTCGCGACCTGCGGAAAGAAATCGGAGCTGACTGACGTCAACACTCGTAGTCGACACAAGCGCGGCTGTCCTTGTGACCCGCGAGAAGTCCGGCTGCTGCGACGTGGGCCGGATGTTTGGCGTAGCGCTCTACATCTGCCATCGTTGGAACAATGGCTGTCAGGACAACGTCCCAGTCTTCGGCCGGATTTTCGTTGATCCCTACCTCCATTGATTCGAGACAGTCGATCTGTTCGGGGAGAGCCAGAAGAGCTTCCTTAAATGATTCGGCCACTGCACGACGTTCATCGGCCGTGCCGCTGAGTTTAAAAGTGACGATATGTTTTACCATGATTCAGAGTCGATTTATGTTTTTGACGAGACAAAGATACAAAATATCTCCGAATCTCACGCGTGCCATGCCCGTTTGAACGGACAGACGTAAACTCTGAGGAAAGTTTTAGCGCCGAGGGTTGGTTTTCTGAAAAAGATATTGTACTTTTGCAGTGAGTAGCCCTCAGACGGGCTATCCGACGAACATCTTTAATTAAATCCCTCTTGAAAGATGAACACCAATCACGAAGAAATAGACTGGTCGAGCCTCGGTTTCGGCTATTATCCGACAGA
>CAYVXC010000168.1:0-4225 GCA_964454925.1 uncultured Bacteroides sp. | reverse complement strand
GAAAATTTTAGGCGTAAGACATCAATCGCATGACGCAAATGTTTATAGACAGCGATGTCGCTGATGGAGAGCAGCGCGGCGATTTCCTTATAGGTCTTGCCGTCGGAGAAACGGAGGTTCACGACCCGTCGGCACGCTTCGGAAAGGTCGCCGGCGACAGTCGACTGAATCAGTTCGATGGTCTCGTCATCGGGCCAATCTTCGTCGTCGGCGAGTTCGTCCTCACGGCTCAATATTTCCTTAACCCGTTCGCGGACGGAGAGGTGTCGGATATAGTTGAGACACCGTGACCAGACGGCCTTGAGAAGGTAGGCGTCGGGCACGTCGGTTTTCCCGGCAATGAGGAGAGACTCGAAGACATCGTGCACAATGTCGCGGGCTATCTCCTCGTCACGGACCATGAGCATCGCCTGGCGATGCATGGCCTTGTAGCGGGTTCTGAAAAGCTGTTCTATGTCTTTTGTTTGCGTCATACAATAATAAGACACTCGTCTTCTGAAAAACCTAACCTCGAAAAAGAAAAAATTCGAGGTTGATCAATTCTTTAACCGTTATTTCAAGATAGCAGATGATGCTCCGGATTGTTCTCCTACTTCATTACCACGTTGAACTTTCTTACCATATCCGAGCGTGTAAGTCACCGATAAATTGATACAAGGGTGAAACGATGTGCCGATAGTTTCATTATATTCTGAATATAAAGGAGTCTCGGTATATGTTTTGGAAGCAACCCAACCACGATTAAAGAAATTTATACCTGTTAACCGGATATTCCAATTTGAGTTTGCCCATCCCATAGCAAGACTATGATAGTTACAGTCCTCGTACTTTTCGGGGGCAAGCGTGTGTAACCTTTTGTTAGGAGATTTGTAATAAAGCTGACAAAAGAAACGATTTAAATAGAATGTGGCCTGTAATACTACCGAAAACGGATTATAGATCTTGCGATAAATTCCTGTTGATTTGAAAAAATTCTGTCTCGGACTCGCATAAAGCTGTAATTTACCATCAAACAATTTCAGACTTGATGCAAGTCCGATTTCTCCGTTAAGAAAATCTCCGTTGTTGACGAAGCTTCTGATAAGACTCTGCCCGTCATCATAGGGATTATATACCATAAGCTGTCGTTTGAAAAATCCGTTAACTTTACCGTATGCGCTTAGTCCGAAAGCATTAGACGGTAACCAAGTGTATCCCAGATTGATCATTAGATTACGGCTGTTTCCAAGTAATGGATTTCCTGTGAGATACATGTATTCATTATCTTTAAGAACGTCGGGTGATTTCATGTTGATGCCCGGTGTTGAGTTTGCATATTGGAAGAAAAATGAGAAAGAATTCTTTGGATTTGG
Organism: uncultured Bacteroides sp.; assembly: GCA_964454925.1. Taxonomy (GTDB): domain Bacteria; phylum Bacteroidota; class Bacteroidia; order Bacteroidales; family Muribaculaceae; genus CAG-873. The sequence goes on along the minus strand of CAYVXC010000168.1, from coordinate 2,873 downwards.
AGTATAACCAAAATTCACATGAAGGAATGGATATGAATCATAATATATGGTATTGTTGATGCTGATCCGTTCCCAACACACGCCTGCATCAGTATATAGTCTGATTTTGGATGTGTTCAACTGATACCCTAATAACCCGGCAGCAAAAGCACTATGGAATCGGTCGCGATAACTATTTGTCCCTGAATAATTGAGTAAATTAATGTTGTCTCCACCATTTACTCCGAGAAAAATCAGATTATTTGTAGTGATATTTTTCTCAAAATAAGCGTCCACTCGATAGTTATAAGCGTTTTCACGCGCATTGCGCTGAATTTTAGATGAATTGGAAGACTGATAGGTGAGATGGTCATTACTGTGAGAGTAAATTAATCGTGGAGAAATGTCGATGGCAAATTTTTTTGGAAGAGAGAAGAAGAATGAGCTTTGATAATTGACCGAGTTGGTTTGATTGGGGTTGGCTCGGAGATACGTATAGTCATTGCCCGTGGAAGGTTGAAATTTTAAATCGCCACTCTGTTTATTCACCGGTATACCAGAATACGTATAGCCCAAAGTGTTGCGAATCTGAACCTTTTCAGATGCGTATGTCGCTCTGAGTGTAACGGGAACTTGATTTTGCTTGAAATGAGAATCACGAATCTTTTCCTTCCGATTTAAAGTATATTCCTGACCTTCGCTGCTCATCAGTGAATAAACGCCCTCGATAGAGTTACCGGTATGATGGGTATTCAAGCTATTAACACCCGTGTAAAGGTCAAATGTCATCTTTTTATAAGTGAATTTTGAAAACAAGTTCGCTTTACTTGAAAGACCTATTGGAATATTTTCGTTTACCGATAACTTTGAGTAGCCACCGTAATCGTATTCTTGTACAATGATATTGATTACCAGTTGAGCACCGCGGAATCGTGGATCTGTCGGAAATTCAAGATATTCAATTCTTCTAACGTCAAGTGTCCGTAAGCCTTCAAGATCTTCTTTTGATGCCGGAAGGTAATTAATAAACATTGAAACTGTCATTCCGGAGTTACTTGTCACCTCATCAGACAAAGGATTGATCTGTATCTGGGGAATGGCCATCTGTCTTAAGAGATCAACAGCATTTTGAGAAGCGTTCTTTTGACGTTGTGTCGGGCGATAGATGCTTCGGTCATTCAATAAAGTAGCATTTTCTCCTTCAACTGTTACTGTCTTAAGCTGGAGGGCTTTTTCTTCCAAGGTGATTGTACCGGCGTTGAAGGTTGTCAAGAGCTTGTATGTGGTACTGTAACCGAGGCAGGAGAGTTTAGCCAGGACTTTCTGGCGGTCACATGGAATGGAAAAGTGTCCGGACGCATCGGTCATTCCGTAGGTCAGCACCGTAGAATCGGACGGAACGAGCAACATTACCGTAGCGGCCGTGACCGGCTCGTTGTCCGAACCCATGACTTGACCTGTGAAGACATATTTTCCGTGTTGAAGGGCCTCGATGTAATAAGTATCGTTGGAATGGGCCACTGTAACGGGGTTGAAACCGACGGTCTGACGGAGCGCGTCATAAGCGTTGTCGGCGCGGACGGTCGCACTGGTGCTGTAATTTTCAAGTTCGTTATATATGAAATTGATCTCGAGATCGGGATGATCGCGCATGATCAACTGTATGGCCTTTGGCAGAGAGATTGAGCTGAAACGGTAGGAGAACGTCTCGGCCTTGGCCATGACAACTGAAATCATGACCAGGATAAAAACAAAGAAGCGTTTCATGTGTTCAGTCGATTACGATGGTTTGACCCTTGATTGACAGATTGATCTGTTCGAAGTTGTTGAGACTTTCGATGACATTCTCCACCGAAGCGGCTTGATTCCAACGGAAATAGAGACGCAACGATTTGGCCGCGCTATCGACGAAGTCCACCTGATAGCCATAGAATCCGGCAATGTCGTTGATCATTGATTCGAAAGTTTCATTATCAAAAATAACGACCTCCGGAGCAGGGCAGATGACCTTGGGGGCAGGCTGCTCCGATTCAAGAGCATCATCTGTCAGGTTTTCGACGTTCATATCGTCTATAACTTCTGTTTGTTCTTTCTGTTGCGAGTTGGCATTTAAATGGCGTACACCGACACCGACCAGAGCGGCCACCGCGGCGAGAGAGACGGCTCCGACGGCGATACTTGCGGCGATGTTGCGCGAGAAAAATCCGGTCCAAGCGAAACGGCGCTTTTTATGAGCACGTTCAAACGACTGCCATTCAGCGTCGACATCGGGAGTTTGGATAGGTCTGAGGCTTGAAGTTGTTTTGTCGAGAAGATCAAATATCTCCTTAACTTCGGGGTCACGAAGTAATTCTTCGAGTTGAGACTCTGAGTAATGGTCAGGGTTTTCAATCGCGTCAAGAAGTCGGTCGATTTTATCCATTGTGAGAAAATTTTAGGCGTAAGACATCAATCGCATGACGCAAATGTTTATAGACAGCGACGTCGCTGATGGAGAGCATCGCGGCGATTTCCTTATAGGTCTTGCCGTCGGTGAAACGGAGGTTCACGACCCGTCGGCACGCCTCGGTCAGGTCGCCGGCGACAGTCGACTGAATCAGTTCGATGGTCTGGTCATCGGGCCACTGTTCGTCCGAATCCATCTCGTCCTCACGGCTCAATATTTCCTTGACCCGTTCGCGGACGGAAAGGTGTCGGATGTAGTTGAGACACCTAGACCTGACGGCCTTGAGAAGGTAGGCGTCGGGCACGTCGGTTTTCCCCGCAATGAGGAGAGACTCGAAGACATCGTGCACAATGTCGCGGGCAACCTCCTCGTCACGGACCATGAGCATCGCCAGGCGATGCATGGCCTTGTAGCGGGTTCTGAAAAGCTGTTCTATGTCTTTTGTTTG
>CAYVXC010000167.1:1159-4262 GCA_964454925.1 uncultured Bacteroides sp. | reverse complement strand
TTTTTCCAAATGTTTGCTGAAATTTTTCGGGGGGATTTGTTTGGTTGTTTAGGCAAGTTTAATTAATTTTGTCGTTAGTGGGCTATTGTCGCCTTTCGACCTTGGCTCTGACATGATTCCATAGTGTATAATTTTAATTCAACCGCCTCTGAATACAATGCAGCCCTATAAGAAAACTCCAGCCGAGGAGGAAATGATGATTCAGGATGCCTATCGCGATGTATTGAACGGATATTTGGCCAGCAATCACCGCAAAAAGGTCGAAATGATAGAGCGAGCTTTTAAGTTTGCGAAAGAGGCGCACGCAGGAGTCAGACGTCGCTCGGGCGAACCTTATATTCTTCATCCGATTGCAGTAGCGAAAATAGCGAGCCAGGAAATAGGGTTGGGCTCGACTTCGATATGCGCGGCTTTTCTGCACGATGTGGTCGAAGACACGGATTATACGGTTGAAGATATCCGTCGTAATTTCGGCGATAAAATTGCCCAGTTGGTCGAAGGTCTGACAAAAATTTCGGGTGGAATTTTCGGTGACAAAGCGTCTATGCAAGCCGAGAACTACCGAAAACTTCTGCTCACGATGAGCGAGGATATCAGGGTTGTTCTGATAAAAATGGCCGACCGTCTGCACAATATGCGAACTCTGGGATCGATGGCTCCGGCCAAACAATATAAGATTGCGGGGGAGACTCTTTATATATATGCCCCTTTGGCTCATCGTCTTGGTCTTTTCGCGATCAAGACCGAGCTCGAAGATCTGAGTTTTAAATATGAGCATCCTCAGGCTTGGAATGACATTACCCAGAAAATCAAGGAATCGGAAGCACGTCGTTCTGAAGTCTACAGCGATTTTTCAGCCCCTATCAAGGATAAACTTGATGAGATGGGGCTCGAATATGAAGCCAAAGCCCGCCTGAAGTCGTGCTATTCTATCTGGCGTAAGATGGAGACTAAACATGTTCCTTTTGAAGAGGTATATGACCTTTACGCCATGAGAATAGTATTCGAATGTGACGATCCGGCGAAAGAAAAAAATATATGTTGGAACATTTATTCGGCTATCACTGATCTTTATCGTCTACATCCCGAACGCACCCGCGACTGGATTTCGGTTCCGAAAGCGAACGGCTATCAGGCCCTCCATCTGACGGTCATGGGACCCGACGGAAACTGGATTGAGGTTCAGATACGTTCACGCCGCATGGATGAAATTGCTGAAAAAGGCTTTGCGGCTCACTGGAAATATAAAGTTGGTGAAGGTGAAGAAGAATCGGAACTTAGTGTATGGCTTCGTACTATTAAAGACATTCTTGATAATCCTGAACCGAGTGCCATTGATTTTCTCGATACGTTGAAACTTAATCTTTTCGCATCGGAAATAGTGGTCTTTACTCCTAAAGGTGAACTTGTTACGCTTCCCGCAGATTCAACGGTGCTCGACATGGCTTTCAGTCTCCATACCGAACTTGGACTGCACTGTATCGCCGGTAAAGTCAATCATAAACTTGTTCCGCTAAGTTACAAACTATCGAGCGGCGACCAGGTTGAAGTTCTGACTTCCAAAACTCAGGAGCCGCATCCCGAATGGGTCGACTTTCTGAAAACAGGCAAAGCGCGCACACGTCTCAGAGCTGCGTTGAGAAAGAGCCGTCAACCGGTCATTGCACGTGGTCGAGAACTGTTGACGAATTATCTCCGTGAAAATTCCATTGACGATTCAAACACGACTTATACGAAGCTGATGGGATTCTTCGGAGTTGAAAACCGCGATGAATTGCTCTACATGATCGGAAGTGGTGAAATTGTACCGGATGATCGTGCGGCGCGTACTGTCAAAAGTGACGGTGATGGTGAGAGACGGCTTTTTCAGAAATTTCTCAGAGCGACCAAAAATGTACTTACTCTTTCGACCGGAAGAAGCGATGATCATGTTGCCCGCCATGAGTCGGCTGACAATGCTGTCAAAGAAAAAATCAATCCAAAGGAAACCTATATACTCAGGCATGATGAAAACGGGGCGAATTTCGTACTCGCCGATTGTTGTTCACCAATGCCCGGTGATGAAGTACTCGGTTTTATAGACGATGATGGAAAAGTTGTCGTTCATGCTCTTAACTGTCCTCGTGCGCTGGTACTGAAAGCCGGTTATGGACCACGGATCGTGTCGACCAAATGGGCTGTATCAAAAGGTAAGTTCAGAGGTCATATCCGTGTCGAGGGTATCGACAGACATGGTATTCTTCAAGAAATCACCGGTGTTATCTCGACTCAGCTTGAAATTGACCTCCGGCGTCTCGACATCGAGGCCAACGATGAAGTGTTCCATTGTGATCTATGGGTTCGCGTGGAGGATGTGGATATATTAAACGAATTGTGCCAGCGGCTTCGCGAGGTTAATGGAGTGGAAAGGGCTACACGAATCCAATAAAATTGACTATGAGAAAAAATATCTGTATAGCGTTTGCTTTGATTGTGTCGTCCATTCTGATGATTACCGGATGCGGAGATAAAAATACATATACATTGAAAGCATCGGTAAACGGTGCTACCGACGCGACCTACCGTCTTATAGCCTATACACCTCGGGGTCCCGAAATGAAGTTGCTTGCTTCGCGTAAAGGCATTTTTGAATATAAGGATACCCTTTCAGTACCTGTAATGGTAGAAGTACTTGCTAACGATTATACTCCTTTGGGCTTTTATTGGGCCGAGGCCGGCAATGAAATAACCATAAGTATTGACCCGAAAAATCCCGGAGGATTTGAAGTCGGTGGTACAGAAATCAATGACCGTGCAGGGAAATGGATAAAAGAAAATAAAGCTCTGGTAGAAAAAGGACCATCAGATAAACTCAACGAAGCGATTGCGAAATATGTAGGCGCTCACGCTGATGACCCGGTGTCGACAATGCTGATGGTTGCCAAATGGGACAGTTCGATAGATCCCGAGGAAACATTGAAAATGTGGAATCTCATTGATAAATCGGTCCGTCCGGGATATATCGGCGGCGATATCATTGCTTTGGCTGAAAACGCCGGTGTTTCAGGGAGAAAAGGACCGTTATCTGAAATGTCCTTTATAAATCAGAAAGATACGCTTGAAC
>CAYVXC010000167.1:0-1059 GCA_964454925.1 uncultured Bacteroides sp. | reverse complement strand
TGCCTTTCTTTATCGTTTCTGATTCTACAGGCCGTCAGGTCTATCGCGGAGAATCGCTTGCTGCGGCTATTGATTCGGTCAAGGTACTCAAGCCTTAATCTGTACTTTTCAAAAATTCAAACTCATCGACTATGCTTGTCAAGACATTCGGAGGTGCCCTGAGGGGTATAGACGCTATCCAGGTAACGATTGAAGTCTCGGTCACGCGAGGAACATTGTTTACCATTGTAGGCCTTCCTGATACGGCTATCAAAGAATCTGGAGAACGGGTCCGTTCGGCTATTACGGAAACCGGACTCGATTTTCCGCGACACTCGATTGTGGTCAATCTGGCGCCTGCCGATGTAAGAAAAGAAGGGTCGGCCTTTGACCTTCCGATAGCAGTCGCTATTTTGGCGGCTTCTGACCGCATCAAAGCTCCCGACCTCGACAAATATATGATCATGGGTGAACTCTCCCTCGACGGCTCAGTGATGCCAATCAAGGGTGTGCTTCCGATTGCCATAGCGGCTCGGGCCGCGGGTTTCAAGGGAATGATTGTTCCTTCGGCCAATGCCCATGAAGCTGCCGTGGTCAACAATCTTGATGTTTATGGAGTCGACAAGTTACTCGACGTTCTGAATTTTTTTGCTGACCCGTCGACGTTAAGTCCGACGGTAGTTGATACCCGTGCGGAATTTGCGGCCGCTATCAATAATATTGATCTGGACTTCCGGGATGTCAAGGGTCAGGAAAATGTCAAGCGTGCGTTTGAGGTTGCATGTGCCGGCGGACATAATATTCTCCTGGTGGGACCCCCCGGAGCCGGGAAGTCAATGATGGCCAAACGACTTCCGTCGATAATGCCTCCGTTCACACTCGGCGAAGCCCTCGAAACCACCAAAATCCATTCAGTAGCCGGCAAACTAAGCCGTGGATCGCGGTTGATGACCGTCAGACCATTCAGGTCGCCTCACCATACTATTTCACCCGTTGCGCTTGTCGGTGGCGGTTCGAATCCGGCTCCCGGCGAAATATCCCTTGCTCACAACGGAATACTTTTTCTCGACGAATTTCCCG
>CAYVXC010000166.1:0-4294 GCA_964454925.1 uncultured Bacteroides sp. | reverse complement strand
CCGTGCGTCCCTACTTTTTCGCATATTTTGCAGAACCGCGAGTTCAAGCGGAAATAGATATCCCCAGTAGGGGTGCTATATATAGCACCCACCGCGTTATAGTATTGATATTCAGGGTTTAATGTCGAGTAGGGCGCTATTTATAGCACCCCTACCAGGTGGCCGAAAATCATGCTGACTGGCAGTTCTGCGACAGCGACTAATTAAACAGAGGAAGAGAAAATCAATACCAAGAAAATGAAAAACCTGAGTGCGACACCGCACTCAGGTTTTTCATTTAATGGAGTTAGGGGAAAGAAGGTTTATTTCTTCGCGACTTTGACAGGTTTGGAGGGTTTTGACTCGTTGTTGACGCGGTTAAGGACGGTCACGTAATATTCGCCGTTGTCTTCAACAGGCAGTTGGGTGAGGCCGGTGATGGCAACGATGTTATCCGAGTTGTTGAAGTCGGGGGTTGTGGTTCCGAGCGGGAATCGGTAAACGACGTAACGCACGGGGTCGTTGACCTTGCCGTTGACCATTTCGGTTTCCCAGGTCAGATTCTTCCCGGTCGGGTTGTAGCTGAACTTCTTGACCGGAGCCGGGGTAGCATTCGAGAGCCATGAGTAGGCCGGTACGAGCGCCGGAGTCGACTGGTGGGTAGTAGCAAGCGAATCGGCGAGACCTTTGAAGTTGGATGTGATTGTGTAACCGGGCCACCAGCAGTTGCCGTGGATGTTTTTACCTTTGCGCGAGATGTCGATTTTGTGAGCGAGCTGAGTGGGGTTCTTCGACGGAGCGAGGTCGGGATGAGTCATGATGTTGTGGGCATCCTGACCGATATAGAGGTGGCGTTTGAGACCGGCCTGATCCCACCACCGGTTGAGCTCGAGAGTCGAGGCGCGTTTGTGTTCGAGTTCCCAGTAGAGCTGGGGAAGAAGATAGTCGATCCAGCCATTCTGATCCCACAGAAGGACATCGGCATAAAGGGCGTCGTAGTTCTGGAGACCGTTGGTGTTGGAACCGCGGGGATCGGACGCTTTGTTACGCCAAATTCCGAAGGGGCTGATACCGAAGCGTACCCAGGGCTTGTCAGACGAGGCGATCCGGTTGTGGATACCCTCGATGAGGAGGTCGACATTCTTGCGTCGCCAGTCGCCCCGGTTCATTCCGTTACCATATTTAGCATAGCTCTTGTCGTCGGGAAATTCCGCACCCTCGACGGGATAGGGATAGAAGTAGTCGTCGAAGTGGATTCCGTCGACGTCATAGCGGTTGATGATGTCCATGACGACGTCTTCGATGAACGCTCGGTTTTCGGGCAGACCCGGGTCAAAGTATTTTTTGTTGTCGGCATAGTCGACAAAGCGCCACGGTTCGCGGTGGAAAATATGGGACGGAGCGAGTTTCTCGCCTTTCGAGGTCGTGACTCGATAGGGATTGAGCCAGGCGTGGAGTTCCATGCCGCGGTTGTGGGCTTCCGTGATCATAAATTGCAGGGGATCCCAATAGGGTTCGGGGGCATTCCCGCCATCGGTCAGGAAACGGCTCCAGGGTTCGAGCGAGCTGGGATAGAAAGCGTCGGCCGAGGGGCGGACCTGGAACAGGACGGCATTGACGCCGGCAGCCTGAAGTTTGTCGAGCTGATCGATCAGATAGGCCTGAAGCTCGGCGGTCGGCTTTTTGTACTGCTCCTGAAAGATGGTGTGAAGCCATGCTCCGCGAAATTCCCGTTTGGGATTTTCGGCATCGGCACCGACCGACATCGCGGCGATTGCCAGAGCGGCTATGCTCATCAAGAATTTTTTCATTTTCAAGGTTGAGATTAGGGGTTAGGAATGGATGTTATTCTTCGGCTGAAAGGATTTCGGCTTCTTCAACCTCAACACCGGGTTTGATGTTGGGCTCTTCAAGTCCGATGTGCTGACGGCGGTCGATGACTTTGAGGACAAGACCGAGCAGAAGGGCCAGGACACCGAGGACGGCAAGCATGACGAGCGGCCAGCTGTAATTGTAGGCGATAGGATCGGTTACACCGGGGTTGGTCGCTGTCAGCACCTTGCCGATGAGCATCGGGAAAAGCCAGAGACCGATATTCTGGATCCAGAAGATCAGCGCATAAGCCGAACCGATGATTTTAGCATCGACGAGTTTGGGAACCGAGGGCCAGAGCGATGCGGGCACGAGAGAGAAGGATGCGCCGAGAACGAGAATTGTAGCGTAGGCCACGATGACGCCGAGCAGATCGTTGCCCTTGCACGCGGGCAGAACGAAAGCGAAAGTCAGGTGACAGAGAATCAACAGAAGCGAACCGAAAATAAGCATCGTGGCTGCTTTGCCTTTGTGGTCGACGTAGTGGCCGAGAACCGGGGTTATACCGACGGCGAGGAGGGGGAAGACGGCAAAGATGGCAGCCGCTTCCTGGCGCATGTAACCGAATACACAGTAGGTCACAAGAAGAAGACCGGCGAGAACGAACAGACCGATTCTCAGTTTCTTGTCTTTGCTGAAATTACCGATGAAAGCGGCGGCGGCCACGCCGAGCATGATGACATACTGGATAATTGTCACGCTTTCAGAGCCCCAGAACGAGCCGGCTTCGGGCTTTTCGAGAGTCAGGTTACACTGGAGCATGTTGACGGCATATTTCTGGAAGGGGAAGATGGCCGAGTAGTAGAGTACACAAAGGAGGGCGACAATCCAGAATCCGCTTGAGGTCAGGATTTTTCCGAGGTCGGAAAGTTTAAAGGGGTCGTCTTTCTCTTCTTCGGCGTGGGTCTGGCTGTCGAGCTTCTTGTCCATGAAGAAATAGACGATGAACATGATCAGCGCGATCATCAGGAGGACAACGGCGAAGGCGACGGGGCGGCTTACGCTGACCGGTCCGACCTGGGTGGCAAAGAAGGGCGAGAAAATCATACACGTTCCGACGCCGAGACGCGCAAGAGCCATCTCGGTACCCATCGCCATTGCCATTTCGCGGCCTTTGAACCATTTGACGATTCCGCGGCTGACAGTGATGCCGGCCATTTCGACGCCACATCCGAAAATCATGAAGCCGATGGCCGAGAATTTGGCCGATGCGGGCATGCCTTCATAGAAAGGCGCGATTCCGAGTTCCTGGAAACCGGGGATATAGTTGAGATGGTTGGTGAACCAGACTTCGAGGCTCGAACCGGCGAACATGTCGGTCAGGGCATACCAGTTGATGATCGCGCCCACGAGCATGACGGCTCCGGAGAGGAGCGCAGTGAAGCGAACACCCATCTTGTCGAGGATGATACCGGCAAAAATCAGGAAGAAGATGAAGACATTAAGGAATGTCTCGGAGCCCTGCATCGTTCCGAACGCATCCGAGTCCCACCCGGCCTGTGACTGGAGGAGGTCCTTGATAGGGGACAGGATGTCCATGAAGATGTAGGAACAGAACATAGCGAACGCAAGAAGCGCAAGGGCGAGCCAGCGCATCTTCGGGTCGTCGCTGAGGATTTTTTTGACTTTGCCGGCCGGAGTGGCCGAGATGTCAACCGAATTGGTCATAATGATTGGTTGGTTTGGTTAATAAGGTGATCAGGGACGGATTTCGTAGTAGGGAATGTCGACCAGGCGGATTCCGTAGCGGAGATTGGAATAGGGCGATATGAGTCCGTAGCCGGTTTCACCGTATGCCACGTTGTAGGGCATGATGAACTCGGCCGAGTCGCCGACATTGAGTTCCATAATCGCCAGAGCCCAGCCGTCTATGAGACCCGATGAATTGAGGGTCGAGACAAATCCGGCCGCGCGGTCAATGAGCGAATCGTTAGCCAGACGGACGGTATAGTTGACTTTCGTGGTCGACGTGTAGAGCGGTTTGAGATTGCCGGTGTTGACAGTGTCGGAGGGAAAGAGGTGCATCATCACGAAAGCTTCCGGGTCCCAGGGAGCAACGACATTTCGGTAGTAGGGAGTGCCGTCCTCGTTCGTTTTCTGGGACATCTCGGTGAGCCAGTCCTGATTGTAGTGACGCCAGTCAGCATATTCTTCCCACGTCGATTTGCCGTCGTTGTTACACGAACCGAGAGCTGCCGCGAGAGCCGGAATCAGAGCCGGAATTATTTTTTTCAGATTCATTTTTTAAGTCGGGGAGAGAAATTGATTAGAATTGAACGTCGGGAGCTTTCGAAGCGGCGGGGTCGGCGCTGAAAGGCTGCTTGGTGCTGAATCCGAACATTCCGGCGAAAATATTGGCCGGGAAACGTCGGATCGAAACGTTGTACTCGTTAACCGAACTGTTGTAGTTGTTGCGCTCGGTGTTGATTCGGTTTTCGGTCGA
>CAYVXC010000165.1:0-4298 GCA_964454925.1 uncultured Bacteroides sp. | reverse complement strand
AGTTTTTCGGCCTAATTTTTATTTCGAAAATAATGTAAAATAGTAGACTTTTGAATCGCGAGCAGATTCTTATCTTTTGTGCCGGAGAAGGAAAGTGTTTTATGTTGGGGTGAATTTTTTTTGTATTTTTGTGTTACGTTTGGCGGGGTTTTCCGTATCTATAGTAGAAGCAATGAAAAACGATAATCTGACATCCTCGTTCATGGCTCTGCGCGATAAGCTGCACAGGAGCGCTCTGGGATTCCTCAAAAACGACGAGGATGCCCGGGATGCCTTGCAGGACACGTTTTTCAACCTGTGGAGCAACGGAAAGGTGAATTCAGAGTCGGAGGCCCGAAACAAGTTATTTGCCGTGCTGAGAAACATCTGCATCGACCGGTTGAGAAAGCCCAAGGCTCTGCCGCTCAGCGAAACTGAGGTCGGCAAGTTGGAGGTTCCACCTGACGATGGCGAGGACATGGCGCGGTATGAACGGTTGCTCACCGTCGACCTCTCAGATATTCAACGGCAGATATACTGTCTCGTGACACACGACGGTCTGGAGTATGAGACCATCGCATCTCGCCTCGGGATGACAGTCGAAGCAGTGAGAATGAACATGAGCCGCGCAAGAAAGAAGATTCGTGACAACATTAAGATTTTAGACAGATGAAGACCGAAAAATTAACCCTGACAATAGAAGAGCTCGACCAGCTTTGTCGTCTTTATATGGACTGCAAGCTATCAGTCCTGGAGGAAAAGGAATTGGAATACATCCTTTGCACCACCCCTTTGACTTCGGCTTCAATTGCCGAGGTTAAGGCTCTCATGAACATTCAAGTGCACCCCGCGTCGGATAATGGTATTCGCAGAAAAAGATTCCTGAATTGGAAATATGTTACCGGGATTGCTGCAAGTATAGCTGTGATATTGACCGTGACCTTGCATTTTACGGCTACACGCACGTCAAGCCTTCATGACAGCAGTTCGAATAAGTATATAGCTGCATATAGCAGTGGAAAGCGTTTGAGCGACAGTGAAGCTGTCAGAGCCACCAATCTTGCAATGGCCAAGGCCGATTCTCTTATGAACTACGCTTTATTAACCGAGCACGAATACATGCTTAGGGCCAATAATATAATCGATGAGACTCTGAATAACTAATAAACAGAATTATGAAAAAATATATCTTAATTATAGTCTTCTTATTGGTATCTTTATGTGCATTTGCCAAGGCCCCCAACCTACACGTGGAGCAGATGTTCAACGGCTCTTATAATACCGATAAGAGTGTTTCAATCAATGTCTCAAAAAGTCAGGAAAAGTATTTCAGGGGATGCACCGTAATCAATAACGAATCCCTCCTTAACAAAGTCTCCCAACTGTTTGAAAAAGATTTACCGCAAGCCACCCGTTCTCAAGATATAATTTCAGACGGTACAAGATTCCGCTCAATGATTATCCTGAACAATGGGAAAGAAATATACATAGGCCTCAGCTACGACGCTAACAACGGCTGTTATCTGTTCATAAGCGGCCCGCTGGACGCATTTAAGTAACTCCAAATTTACATATATGAATATCTTCAGTAAGCTGCTTTTAGGAGCGGCCTTGATTCCTACGTCCCTTATCGCACAGGAATCCAACGATTCAATAGCCGATACCTGGGAAAAAGAACTTGAGCTTAATGAGATCGTAGTTGTAGCAAAACGCCCTGTGGTGAAACAACAGGATGGCAAGCTTGTATATCTCGTGAAGAATGATCCTTATATCAAAGGGCTTGACGGGGTGACTGTCCTCGACCGTATCCCGCGGGTGTCAGTAAACAACGGCACGGTAAGCGTTGCCGGCAAAGGCACTGTGCGTTATATCATAGATGGTGTTTTGATGGAACTCGATGCATCGGCCATGGCTATGCGTTTGCAAAATCTCCGGGCCGAGGATATTGAGAAGATCGAACTCCTCACAACACCTCCATCGCGATATGCAGTGGAACCTAATGCCGTGTATATCTCAATTACCACTCGAAATGAAACTCTTGGTACACGCGGCAGCGTGTACGGTTCACTAAATCAGGGTACTCGACTGCGCGAATATTTCAGCGGCAGTATAAGCCATACCACGCGCAAGGTTGACTTATCGTTTGATGCAAGCGTATCTGATTACCACACCAACAACGACAACGATATACAATACTCGTTTCTTGATGAATCTTCCTTCCGTGTTTCTTCTTCGAAGACCAGGTCGCATCTTTTTGATGCCGGTTTCAATACCATGTTCAGATACAAATTCACACCTGACATGAACATAGGCGTCATAGCCAACTTCAATTATGAATCGGCATCTAATAAAGGGGTAAACTCAACTGACTATGGAAGCTACACCTCCTCATCTGTGTCTTTTACAAAGTCACGGCCTAACAACGCATTGACTGTAACAGGTTTTTACGACTGGGCTTTCGGCAAAAATGGGCGGACGTTACAACTGACATATAATTTCTTCAACCGTCATAGCCCGACATCGTCTGAAATTTCCACCACCTATGACAATAGCATGGGTAATTACTCCATCAATGAAGATGGCAAAACCGGTTACCGGTTCCATAGCGGAAAGGCCGATTTAAAGTTGCCTTGCGATTGGGCCCAGTTGGAGACCGGGATTGCTTATACTGACATCCTGAACTCGTCTCAAAACCACTTGTCTTATATTACAGGTGCCACCTCTAAGCCTGCGGCAGAAATAAACCTGTTTGATTACAGAGAACGGATTGCAGCGGCATATATAACCGCTTCCCGTCCTCTCGGCGCAGGGCTTTGGGGCAAGGTTGGTTTAAGATATGAATATACATGGACTGAAGGCAAGCAGGTCTCAATCGCTCAGATCGACAAGGATAAATACGGTCATATTTTCCCGACGGTTAATCTGTCATGGAATAAAAAGGGCATCGGATCATTCAACATAAGTTACTCGATGGGCATGGGACGACCCAATCTGTGGGAATTAAATCCATTTAAATTTTATTCCACCATCGATGAATATGCTGCCGGTAACCCTGCTTTGAAACCAACGATATACAACAATTCAGAAATCAATTACTATGGACTCGGTGGCCTTTATGCCGTGCTGTATACCTCCTTCGCTTCTGATGGTATCGGTTATATCCGCCGCTTTGCAGAAAGCAACGTGATAAGCACTCTCCCGTATAACTGCCTGTCAACAAACAAAACAGGACTATATGCCAACTACAAACGTAACTTATTTGACCGTTGGGAAATGAAAGTGGGTGGCGAGGTTTTCCGCACATATTCTCATAGCAATATCCCCGATTTCCGTCTTAAAGAAATGGAGGATTGGTCGGGTAAACTTGAATTATCAACCAATGTAATGCTAAATCGGCAGAAGACTTTGATATTCGGCGCTCAGTTCACCCACTTTTTTCCCTGGCAGCAGAATTTAATAAATTATGAATCATTCCAGCTGTTCAACCTTTCATTGAGATACTCATTGCTGAACAACCGTCTTAACCTGCAGTTGAAAGCCAACGACATTTTCGGCTGGAACAAGACTCGTTCTAAAGAGCATTATGCAGACTATACATTCCGTCAGGCTTTCAATGCCCATTCAGCCTATGTTCTGCTTGGTGTAAGCTACAGATTTGGCCGCGACAAGGTAAACAGTGTATACCGAGCATCAAAAGAAGACCAATCAGGGCGTACTAAATGACCTTTATTCTACTTTTGAGAACTGGTCTTTACCTACGCCGCATACCGGGCAGACGAAATCCTCGGGAAGATCCTCAAACTTTGTTCCGGGAGCAATACCATTGTCGGGGTCACCAACCTCGGGATCATATACCCAACCGCAAACGTCACAAACATATTTATCCATAATCTAAAGGTTTTATTTAGTATTAGTAAATGTAATATAATTCTTCTTTCACCAAGGGCGACAGGCGACCGCGACGGGTTACTTGTCGCTCTTAACCTTTACGAGCATCACCTTGGAATCTTCGCGGGCGATAACGCTGTGGGGCACTCCTTCGCCAACAAGAATAAATTCACCGGCTTTGATAGTATGAGGCTTGTCAATCATTGTAAAATCAATGGCGCCCTCGATCACGCTGACCATAAGCTCGGCAGGAGCGAGATGCTGTGCAAGCTGCTGACCGGCTTTTAGAGCAATCAATACTACACCGCCATTGGCATTTTCAAAGATACGATGAAAATGGGGGCGATCCTCAGAGGCTTCTATTTGATCGGCCAGTTTATGAACTTCGCCGAACTTGTATTCCGTTTCAATCATAATAAAATGAACTTTAG